>JAMONB010000156.1 GCA_027066745.1 Flavobacteriaceae bacterium | reverse complement strand
AATACGGATTGAAGAGAAGTAGAAAAAAAATGGATATAATTAAGGCTTTATAAGTATTAATTGTATTTTTAGTTGTCAAAGAAATAGCCACAGCAGTAAACATTGTAACAGCTCTAATTACAGATGTAGACAGACCAGCAATAAATGCAAAAACCCACAAAAATAAAACGACTAGTATCAATTTTATAATTCGCCCTTTTTTAATTTTTTCTATAGGTTTTAATAGAAAGTTAAGTAATAAAAGGATTACCCCAACATGTAAACCTGATACAGCTAAAATATGGATAGCTCCTGCATTTTGATAGTTTTGAATGATTTCTTTTGATATTTCTTGACGTTTCCCTAACAATAAAGCGTTAATAATAGCTAATTCATCACCTTTAAATCCTTGGCTTTTTAATGAATGAATTATTTTTTCTCTGAAAGTAAAAGCTATTCCTTTAAGGGAAGTTTTATCCTTATTTAATATGAAAATTTCAGCATTTTCAGTAGTAATTTGATGGTAGATTTGTTTTCTAGCTAAGTAATTTTTATAATTAAAGCCATAAGGATTTAAAGGCTTGTTGATTGATTTAAAATTTTCAAAAATAATAATTTTATCATCAATTTCTAAGGTGTTTTGGGTACTGTCTTTTAAGATATTGAGTTTGATTTTACCAGAGGTAAGTTGGTTATTTATCGTAACAACATGAGCGGTATAATTATCGTAATAGTTATTGGGTTTTAGAATATCATCAATGCGTAATACAGTTTTATTTTTAGTTTCAGAAAAATGTTTAGTGTAAAAAGTATTTTTAGAATGGTTGTTTTTAAAAGTGACAGAAGCTATTCCGATGAGTATAAAAACAATAAAAGTAGAGAGTGTAAAATAATATTGTTGAATAGACCTGTTGCGTAAAACAAAATGTTGAATTGCTAAAAAGACCAAAGACAAGAGTAAAAACAGACTTACAATCAAAGGGCTTAATTTCAAATAAAACCCGATAAAAATGCCAATAATTTGGAAAAATATAAAGTGTAGCGGTATATATTTTAGTATATTCACTTCTATTAAGGTAATTTAATTGAGTTCAATTTACCATTTATTTACAAAATCATACCATTTGTTTAGAAAACTAGGTGTTCTGTTTATTTTGTCTTAACCGAATCCTTTTCTTTATTAAATTTGTAGAAAGAAAACACAATTATTTTTAATAATAATTGCAAACAAGAAATTTCTATTTAAAAAGAAATAAATTTAGAGTTATTTAATTTAAGACCTCAAATGAATCTCATGTCATTTGGGGTCTTTCCCATTAAGGTTGTTTTATATATTAAATTGGTATTAATCGATAAGCACATCCTTAAAGACGTCTAAATTTCCGTCATTTGGAGCAGGAGTAATCTTTAAAATTGCACACATCAACTCATAAAGATTTGTATTTTGAATAACAGATAATTGAACTCCTTTTTTAAATGCTGGCCCTGTTGCATAGAATATAGCATTCATTTCTTGATTGTCTGGATCAAAACCATGAGATCCTTTACTAGGATAGTTTGTATGTGAATCAAAAGAACTATGTGTTGTTGCAGACCAACCCAAATCTAAAACACCAATAATAGGTTGAATAAATTTATAGTTATTATAATGATACTTTTCAGGAATTTCTCCTTTACGGTACACTTGCATATGTGGGTGTACATCTTTTAATTTTTGGTATACACTTTCTGTTTCTCCTTCTCTAGGACGGATAGCGACAACAGCAGAATAATCTATAATTTTTACATTATCCATGTCAATATAATCATCTAAAAACAATACTTTATCTCTACTTAAAGAGGTCATACCATGGTCAGAAACTACCATAAGGTTTACTTTATCTTCTAGGTTTCTAGATTTAATACCTTGTAAAAGGTTTAATAATTGTTTATCAACATTTTCTAAGGCAATCAACGCTTCAGAAGATGCAGGGCCATAACGATGTCCAGAAGAATCAGGTTCATCAAAGTACAATGTTAAAAATTGTGGGCGTTTATCATCTGATAAGTCTAACCAATCTAATATTTGTTCAACTCTTTTTTCATAAGAAAATTGATGTTCATATGCTTTATAATACGTTGGTCTAAAGCCATTAATCTTAGCTTCAGAACCAGGCCAAAAAAAGGTGGCTGTTTTTAAGCCTTGTTTTTCTGCAGTTACCCAAATAGGTTCTCCTTGATACCATTTACTTTCTGTTACAGCATTACCACCCAAAGTATAGAATTTATTAGTTGTATCATCATAAATACGGTTTGCAATAATTCCATGATTTTCAGGAAACAAACCTGTAACTATACTTAAATGATTTGGGAAAGTTTTTGAAGGAAAAGATGTTTTCAAACCGTTTGCTTTTATACCATTTTCTTCAATTTGGTCTAATGCTGGTGTTTGAGTTAAACTAGGGTAATCATACCTTACCCCATCAAAAGAGACCAAAATTAATGTTGGTTTAAAAGATTGTTGAGGTGTTTTTGTATCAGTAATGTTGTGGCTTGAACAACCTTCTAAAAAGATTGAAAGAATGAGTAAAAATTTTAATAATTTCATGTGGTGAATTAAATTAGGTGCAATTTACGAAGAAATCAAAAAAGCGTAATAATTTTAAGCTTTTAATCGAAAAGAATTCAGGCTCTGTCACGCCTTCATGTAGCCATTTTGGCGGAAGTAGGCCTCGAGG
>JAMONB010000155.1 GCA_027066745.1 Flavobacteriaceae bacterium | reverse complement strand
CTATTTTTCGAATTTTATCCAATTCATCTTTAACTTCATTGAACGGTAAACTCAAATAATGATTTTCTAAAGGATAAATATGTTCTTCTAAAATAGTTTTAATTTCAGGGATAACTTGTTCCAATTTTTCTGAGGAAAATATGCTCATTTTTTTTTATTTTTTTCTATGTTTACAAATATAGTAAAAAGGATTCTTAAATATTTCAACGATACTCTATAATTAGCTTTGCAAGGTATCATCAAACAAACATTCCACTAAGTTACGTCTAGCTTTCGAATCAATCGTGCTAAAACTTTAGGAAAAAACCGTTTTACATATACCGCCAACACTTCTAATTTGCCACCAATAACAATTTCTTGTTTCTTTCTAGCTACTGCTTTTAGCATTCTTTTTGCAAAATAGTCAGGTGAGAGCCCGTTAGCGGTGCTTTTATCCATTGTATTTTGTCGAGAGCCATCTCCCGTAAGGGCATTAATAGAAACATCAGTATTTACAAAACCTGGGCAAACCAACGTAACAGCAATATTGTCGTCATGTATTTCTGCACGTAAACTATCAAAAAAACCATGTAAAGCATGTTTTGAAGCAGCATAAGATGTGCGTAATGGCGTTCCAATTTTTCCAACAACACTAGTAATGACCACAAAATGCCCGCTTTTTTTTGAAACAAAGTGAGGTAATAATGTTTTTGTTAAAGCAACTGTACCAAAATAATTGGTGTCAAAAATACGCTTATCAACAGTTATGGTTGTGTTTTTCGCTAGAGAACGTTGGCTGATTCCTCCGTTATTAATTAATAAATCTATACCATTGAAAAGCGAAATAGCTTCTTGTGTTAATTGCTCAAAATTATGATAATCATTCAAGTCAACTTTTAGTAGTTTTACTTTATCAGGATAAGCACATAAATGTTTTACTTCTTCTAGCTTTTCTAGATTACGTGATGAAAGGATAAGGTTTGCCTCTTGCTTAGAAAAAGCTATAGCTACTGCCTTACCAATTCCAGAAGAAGCTCCAGTAATCCAAACTACTTTATTTTTAAAACTCATGATTAATGATTTCTCTCAAAATTACACAAATTATTGTTCTAAAAATATCTTAATTTTGACTCTCATTTAATTTTGGTTTGATTCTTGTAAAAGTTTAATGTAGGTTTAAAATAAAAAACATGTATAAAAAGTTATTTCTTAGTATTGTATTGCTGACCTCATTTGTAAATGCACAACACACTATTAAAGGTGTTATGCAACCTGAAGCTAGTTTTGAATGGGTGATTTTATATCAATTACAAGGTCTTTCACAAAAATATATTGAAAATGCTGATATCGTTAATGGAGTTTTTACATTTACACTACCAGAAACTGCAAATACTGGAGTTTATCGATTAATGTACGATATCAAAAACCGTCTGTTTGTTGATGTAATCTATAATAATGAAGATGTTTCGTTTACTTTTGACCCTAAAAATCCTGATGAACAAATACAATTCATTACTTCAAAAGAGAATCAAATTTATCATCAATACTTAACAAAAACTGCAACCATTCAAAGACAATTAGATTCTTTACAAGTGTTCTATTTTAGTTCTCCTGAAAAAGATAGAATCACTAAATTGTACCTAGAGCAACATGCTACTTTAAAAAAAGTACAACAAGATTTTGAATTACAATCAAAAAACAAAATGGCTTCTCATTTTATCAAAGCTAGTGCAAGGTATACTACTCAAAAACCGATTGAAAAGCCTCAAGATTATCTAAATAGTATCAAAACTCATTTCTTTGACTTTATAGATTTCAATGATAAAATTCTCTTGAATTCTACTTTTATAAATGATAAAATAATAGATTATATTTTTTATCTCAACAACTCAGAAGATACTGAAATCAATACCGAATTACAAAAGAATGCAATAAGTACAGTCATTACCAAGATAGGAGACAACCTCAATTTTGTTAAAGACCTTGAAGAAAGTTTACTCTATAATTTTACACAGCAGCAGAATGTGCCTATGGCAAAATACATGTTAGAAAATCATTACAATAAATTACCCATTTCACTTCAAGATATTGCTTTCAAAAAAGATATGAAAGCACAGCTAAAAACGGTAATTGGAAATAAAGCCCCTAATATTTTATGGACAGATAGTAATGTTTCTAAAGATTTATATAGTTTAACAAATGCTGAGTATTATGTTGTTGTTTTTTGGAGTTCCTCTTGTGGTCATTGTTTGAAAGAAATGCCTATTTTATATGATTACCTTAAAGATAACACCAAAACCAAAGTTATAGCTGTTGGTCTAGAAAAAGAGGAAACTAAGGCAGATTGGGAAACTTTAATTATAGATTATAAAGACTTCATTCATGTTTATGGAGCCTATAAATGGAAAAATAAATTTGCTCGCGAATATGGAGTCAATAGTACACCTTCCTTTTTTGTTTTAGATGCCAATAAAAAAATAGTGGCTAAACCTTATGATGTTGCTAAATTGAAAATTTTTCTTGAAAAATAACAAATTTTTTGCTTCAACTATTCACCTCACTTAAAATCTATCTTTATTACTATAGAAATTAATCATCCACACTTAAAATTTACCTCTCTAAATACCAGTAATTTAAAAAAATAATATATTATTTTATCATTTCTTAGGGGGAATTATTCAAATACAATTGTTTAATAAACGAAGCCACGTTACAAACAAAGCTTCA
>JAMONB010000154.1 GCA_027066745.1 Flavobacteriaceae bacterium | reverse complement strand
TTAAACTCATATCTCCTTTTAACACATTTAATAATTGAGGTAATTCATCTAAAGATGTTTTACGTACAAAACTGCCAATTTTAGTTAAACGCTTATTATCAGGCAATAAATTTCCTTGTTTATCTTTCTTATCAGTCATTGTTTTAAACTTGATAATTTTAAATAATTTTTCATGTTTACCCGGGCGTACTTGAAAAAAGAAAGGGTTGCCTTTGTTGGCAATACCCAATAAAATTGCAAAAAATAAAGTTATTGGTAATGTTACTATTAGCCCAATAAAGGAAAGTATAATGTCTAAAAGTCTTTTAAATATAGTTCTATACAATTTCTGGGAATTAGTGATTTTTATATTTCCTACAAATATATGATAAATTGTGTGTTTTATGCACTCACCTTAAATTCAACTATGCTTCTTCTTAGTTGAAGGTGTTGTTAATTTTTATGATGTTGACTTTAAACATGTTTTTTACACCCCCCCCAACCCCTCTCAAGAGGGGAGTTTAATTTTAAATTTAATTGGCTTTTTTACTTAATTTTAGTACAGATTGCTGTTCTCAACTACCTTTTGTGGTTATTGTCTACTAATAATACTTAATATTAAGTACGCTCTTTACGACTAAGTATCTCTTTATTACCCTCTCAAGAGGGGGAGTTTAATTTTAAATTTAATTAGCTTTTTTACTTAATTTTAGTACAGATTGCTGTTCTCAACTACCTTTTGTGGTTATTGTCTACTAATAATACTTAATATTAATTGCGCTTTTACTACTAAGTATCTCTTTATTCCCCTCTTGAGAGGGGTTAGGGGTGTGTCCTTTCGAACTCTAAAATATAAAACTCAATAGCTCTTAACACATTTTCCATATCTTTTAAAACTTCTTTATCACTAAAACGCAACACCGTTACCCCAAGACTATTCATTCGTTTTTCTTTTCGCACATCTTTTCGCTGAACGCGAATCAATAGATGATAATAACCATCTACTTCTATACCTAATTGTAATTCATGACAATAAAAGTCTAGAATATAATTATCAATAGGTTTTTGTCTATGAAAATCATATCCATAAAATTGCTTCCCTTTTAATTTTAGCCAAAGTATAATTTCCGATTTTGTTGAATTATTTCGTAATTCTGTAGCATACTTTTTTAGTTTTGGGTTGTACCAAATTATTTTTCTTTTTTTCATAGGTTCTTTTTTTTACACACAACTCAACTCCATAAATTGGACTGTGCTTCTTTTTAGTTGAAAGTGTAGTCAATTTTTATAATGTTGACTTTAAACATGTTTTTTACACACCCCCAACCCCTCTCAAGAGGGGAGTTTAATTATAGATTTAATTAGCTTTTTTACTTTATTTTAGTACAGATTGCTGTTCTCAATGTTTCCCTTTTAAGAGGAGAGTTTGATTTGGATTATTTTAATAATTTTTCTATTAAAACTGTACATATTCCTCCATTATAAATTAAAGCTCTAAAAAGAAAATAAACTTAAAACTTACTACCTTTATTTAAACACAACGTTATTAGATTCCCCTCTTGAGAGGGGTTAGGGGTGTATCACTTATTTATTTTTCCAACGCCTTGTATGCTGACAAAATAGCTTCCCATACTTTTTTTTGCTCAAACCTATCTACAATTAGTTGACGAGCATTTTCTTTAATCGTATTAAACTGTTCCTTATTTGTTAAACAATTTTTCATAGCTTTTAAAATAGCTTCCCCATTTTTTACAGGGATAATCCAACCATTTTTATTGTCTTCAATTATTTCATTACAACCGTTAATATTTGTTACAATACTTGGTAATCCCATTGCTCCTGCCTGCATTACAACATTAGGAAATCCCTCTCTATAACTTGGAAATACCAAACAATTTGAAATTGCAAAATAAGGGCGTACATCTTGTTGCCATCCTACACTTATAATGTTTTGATTGTTCTTTATTTCATGTAGCGTACTTGAGTGCAGTGGATCAAGATTTGTTTCTAAAGGGCCAACTAAAAGTAGTCGTGCAGTCGTGCAGTCGTGTAGTCTTGCGGTCTTGTGGTTGTGCAAATACTCTTTATTTTTATTTTCCTTTAAAAATTGTAATTTAGAAAATGCCTGTACTAATTCATTAATACCTTTATCACCAACCAAACGACCTACAAAAACAAATACAAAATCTTTTTTTTGAATACCCAATTTTGTTCTTACTATTTGTTTTTCTTCTTCTAAAAATAATGTTGAATCGAATAATTTTGTATTAACACCGTTAGAGCTTCCGCTTGCTAATACTTTTAATTTCCTATTCGTTGTAAATTTGTTCTTTATTATAATTTGTTCTAAACCAAAAGAATTAGGATACACTTTGGTGGCACAAGCATAGGTTAGTCTCTCTACAAAATTTAATACTTTTCTCTTTATTCCTACGGTTTCTAATAATGGTATTCCTGCAACAGTATGCAATCTGTTTTTAACACCTGCTAATCTGGCTGCCAACATACCAACAATACCAGCTTTTGGAGTATGAGTATGGACTATAAAAGGTTGTTCTTTTTTAAATAATAGATATAATTTCCAAACTGCTTTTAAATCTTTAAAAGGTGTTATTTTACGATACATTTCAATAGGTATTACTCTAATACCTTCTTTGATTGCCACTTGTTCTAATATTTTACCATCAGAACTAACAGCCAACACCTCATAAGTTGACTTCATAAAAGCCAACTGCCC
>JAMONB010000153.1 GCA_027066745.1 Flavobacteriaceae bacterium | reverse complement strand
TTACAATTTCTTCTGACAAATTTTGTATCTTTTTTCTTTAGTCTTTTATAGAAACCCTAATTCTAATTTTGCTTCTTCACTCATCATGTCTTGAGTCCAAGTTGGATCAAAAGTAATTTCTACCTCGGCATGGTCAATTTCTTCTAAGGTTTTTACTTTCTCTTCAACCTCAACAGGTAAAGTTTCAGCAACAGGGCAATTTGGAGAAGTTAATGTCATTAATATTTTTGCTTCTTTATTTTCATTTACAAAAACATCATAAATTAAACCTAATTCGTAAATATCAACAGGGATTTCTGGGTCATAAATCGTTTTTATCACCTCAATTATTTTATCACCTATTTTTTGTGTGTTTTCTTCTGTCATTGTTTCTATTTTTTACTCCAAATACTTTGAGTTAACTAAGTCTCAAAGATACAATTATTAGCTCAATTTAGTTTGATAAGCCAACGCATACATTTTTAATTGTTTAATCATTGAAACCAATCCGTTTGCTCTAGTTAAAGAAAGATGTTCTTTTAAACCAATTTCATCAATAAAAGAAGTGTCTGCATTTAAAATTTCTTTAGGAGTTTGATTAGAAAAAACGCGTAATAATAAGGCAATAATTCCTTTAGTTAAAATTGCATCACTATTGGCCGTAAATTCAATTTTTCCATCGTTTTCTTCAGCATGTAACCAAACTTTTGACTGGCATCCTTTAATAATATTATCATTTGTTTGATATTGTTCATCAATTAAAGGTATAGATTTTCCTAATTCTATAATGTATTCATAGCGTTCCATCCAATCTTCAAACATTGAAAATTCATCTACAATTTCTTCTTGTATTTCTTTGATAGTCATTTATAAAACTTATTTTTGCTCCTCTCTATATATTGGGACAATTGATTGCTTTTGTATAAAGGCACAAAATTACGGTAAAAACTAATATTAATCTAAAAAATTCCTTCCTTTGGGAGGTTATAATAAGCTTTGAGTAAACTTTTAATTGTAGGCACACTAGCATTTGATAAAATTGAAACCCCTTTCGGTAAAACAGATAAAATATTAGGTGGAGCAGCAACTTATATCGGCTTATCGGCTTCACATTTTGATGTTGAGTCCGGTATTGTTTCTATTATTGGTGATGATTTTCCTAATGAATATCTACAATTACTTCACAATAAAAATATTGATACTTCTGGCGTGGAGATTGTAAAAGGAGGCAAAACTTTCTTTTGGAGTGGTAAATATCATAACGATATGAACACTCGAGATACCTTGATAACGGAGTTAAATACCTTAGAAGATTTCAATCCTGTTGTGCCAGCATCTTTTAAAGATGCTGAAGTGGTGATGTTGGGTAACTTGCATCCTGCGGTTCAAAACAGTGTCATAGATCAAATGTCTGTAAAACCAAAGATGATTATCTTAGATACTATGAATTTTTGGATGGATGTTGCTTTAGATGATTTGAAAAAAGTAATCAAAAAGATAGATGTGATTACCATTAATGATGAAGAAGCAAGACAATTAAGTGGAGAATATTCTTTAGTAAATGCCGCAAAAAAGATTCATGAAATGGGTCCGAAATATGTAGTGATTAAAAAAGGAGAACATGGTGCTTTGTTGGTAAATGAAGGTAAAATGTTTTATGCACCAGCCCTACCGTTGGCTTCTGTCTTTGATCCAACAGGTGCGGGTGATACTTTTGCAGGTGGTTTTGCAGGGTATATTGCTAAAACTGAAGATATTTCATTTAACAACATGAAAAATGCTGTGATTTACGGATCAAACCTTGCATCCTTTTGTGTAGAAAAATTCGGAACTGAAAGAATGCAAAACTTAACTAAAGATGAAGTTTTACAACGCTTACATCAATTTAAAGAATTGACTCAATTTGAAATTGAACTAGAATAATATAATCTCCCGCAATTTTGTTGCGGGTTTTTTTTTACCATAAATTATGAGTGACGCCATTAAACACGAATGCGGAATTGCCTTAGTAAGACTCTTAAAGCCACTAGAGTTTTATCAAAAAAAATACGGAACTTCTTTCTACGGAATTAATAAAATGTACCTGTTGATGGAAAAACAACACAACCGAGGACAAGACGGTGCTGGTTTTGCCAGTATAAAATTTGATGTAAAACCAGGGACTAGATATATCAGTAGGGTTCGTTCAAATGAACAAGCACCCATTCAAGATATTTTTGCACAAATAAATGGTAGATTGAATGACATTCTTGAAAAAAATCCAACTAAAAAAACAGATATAGATTGGCAATTGAACAATATGCCTTATGTCGGTAATATTTTTTTAGGGCATGTGCGTTATGGTACTTTTGGGAAAAATAGTATAGAAAGTGTACATCCGTTTTTACGCCAAAACAATTGGAGGCATAAAAATTTGATTGTTGCTGGTAATTTTAATATGACCAATTCTAATGAACTTTTAGAAGAGTTGATAGAATTAGGGCAGCATCCTAAAGAAAATACAGATACTGTTACCATCATGGAAAAAATAGGCCATTTTTTAGATGATGAAGTGTTAGATATCTACCAGCAATGCAAAGAAAAAGGAATAGATAAAAAAGGAGCTTCTCCTGTTATTGAGAAAGAATTAAACCTAAAACGAATTTTACGAAGAGCATCAAAAAACTGGGATGGCGGCTATGCTATGGTTGGTTTAGTGGGACATGGTGATGCTTTTGTATTGCGTGATCCTTCTGGTA
>JAMONB010000152.1 GCA_027066745.1 Flavobacteriaceae bacterium | reverse complement strand
ATTAATGGGTATACAAAAATCACATGTTATAATTTTATAAAGATGAAAAGAACTATTGTAATTTTAATGTTTATGGTTTCATTTGGAGCCACCTCACAAAGGAAAGAACGCTCCACTTTTATAGATATTACTGTTGGAAAAGGGTATTCAAGATTTGTAGATTTCGCAACATCCCCTCTTACATATAGTGGGGCACAGAACTACATTTCATTATCATATAATAAATTTGATGAGAAAAAAGAAAAAGAATACGGGTTTTCTTATTCTTTTGGAGAGTATAAGAATAATTTTAACGAACATGAGTCTATCAGTGCAGCCAATACATTATCGCTTTACCATTCTCAACTCTACCAGTTAAATAAGTTTAACACAGAGAAGTTAAATATTAAAATTGGCGGGCTTCTTGATATTACTGGAAATTTTAGAGTCAATGAGTCTTTAGGTAATAATGGAGTTGGTCTTGAAGTTATTCCAACATTATTTGGCTCAATAAAAATCTCAAAATATTTTATACCTAGACAAGGCAAAAATAAAGAATTATCATTTAGACTAAACATAGGGTTAATAAATAGTTCTTATAGAAATGGATATGTATATTCAGGACAATCATTTATTTTAAACAAACCGATTCTTCAATCTATTTTTGATGACTATCAGTTTAAAGTTTTTTCAGGTTTTAGAATGAATAGTGCTTTAAGCTATACTATGCCATTGAAAAATAAAAATAAAATTCAATTCTCATATTTATGGGGAGCATATAAAATTGGTGGAAATTTTGACAAGTTTCAAACGGCAAACCATACTATCAAATTTACTCTTTTATTTAACCTTAATAATCATTAATTATGAAATTTTTTAAATTAACATTGTTAGCAATAGTAGCTTTATTTACTTCTTGCGAAGAAGTTATTTGGGATAAGGGTTTAGAAACAACTAACCCTAAAGATAATCTTGATTATTTATGGAAAGAATGTAATGAGAAATACTCTTACTTTGAATTGAAAAATATTGATTGGGATGCCATTAAAGTTAAATATTCTGCTAAAATATTTGATGGCATGACCGAAGATTCATTATTTAGTGTATTAGGAAAAATGTTAACAGAATTAAAAGATGATCATACCAACCTTGTCTCTAACTTTAACATCTCCCGTTTTGGCACACATCATTTAGGGCAAGATAATTTTGATTGGCGTATTATAGCAGATAATTACTTACCTAAAGATTTTTATATTTCTGGTCCATTCGCACATAGTTTTATTGCAAATAAAGAGATTGGTTATATCCGTTTTCCTTCATTCACAGGTGAAATTGATAAAAAAAATATTGATTTTATTTTAGAAAAATATAAAAACACTAAAGGTCTAATTATTGACCTGAGAGAAAATGGGGGAGGACAGGTAACTGATATTTTCAAACTATTAAGTCGGTTTGTAGAAAATGAAACACTACTGTATTATTCTAGAATTAAAAATGGCCCAGGTCATGATGATTTTTCTGAAGCAGCACCAGCTTACGTAGAGCCATATGAAGGTATAAGATATAAAAACAAAGTGGCCGTTTTAATAGATAGAGGCACTTATAGTGCAGGGTCGTTTACGGCTCTTGCCACCAAAGCATTACCTAATATGGTATTGATTGGTGATACTACGGGTGGTGGACTTGGTCTACCTAACGGAGGGCAATTACCAAATGGATGGACCTATAGGTTTTCAATCACTCAAGCTTTAACACTAAACAAAAGCCCCGAGTATGAGAATGGAGTTCCTCCAGATATTCATGTTCTTTTTGATTGGAATAATTTAAAAACAGATGAAATTATTGAACGTGCAATAATAGAATTGCAATAGCAGTAATTATATGGATAATCAACAAATTACCAAGACAGAAATCATAACGTATTTATCAAACTCAAGAAACATTGAAGTTGATAGAAAAATAGAATCATGGATGAGTATTCATGATGAAAACAACAGTTCTCTAACAGAAATAATTGATATTATATGGAAAATTATAGTATAACAAAAACAGAGCTTTGGGCATATATCTCAAAGACTGCTGATACAACTACAAGGCAAAAAGTAGAACAATGGGTGCAGTCAAATGATTTTGATGAGAAATTATTTGATGAGATGAAATCAATTTATAAAACTACAGGTAATACAGTACAACAAACTGTTGATTTAAATGCTGTAAAAAACAAATTCTTTAATGCTGTAGATAAGAAAGCAACAAGTTCATTTCAATGGAAAAGTATATTGAAATATGCTGCTGTAATTATATTTATAGTGACAACATCTGTTTTTACATATCAAAAATTCTCCGTTGAGAATAAACAAATACTTGTGCAGACTACTTTTGGCGAATATAAAAAAATTGATTTACCAGATGGCTCTGTGGCATGGCTAAATGCATCGAGTAGTCTGAGGTATTCTGAGGCAGCTCCACGAAAAATTTATTTAGAGGGAGAAGCATTTTTTGAAGTAGCAAAAGATAAAGAACATCCTTTTGTAGTCAGCACTAAAGATCAACTAAACGTAAAAGCATTAGGTACAAGTTTTAATGTAAAGTCGTATGCTGAAACTGGTTTTACTGAAACAGTCCTATTTACAGGGAAAGTAGAAGTAAGCTCAGATAAATATTTTAAGGACCGAATTTTAATGCTACCAAAAGATAAAGTTACTTTTTCTAAGAAAACCAATAAAGTGGTTAAATCAAAGGTAGAATCTATGCTAAGTACTATTGCTTGGAAAGAAGGAAAAATTGAATTCAAAAACAAATCCTTTAAAGATATAGCAAAAGATCTAAGTATTCAATTCAATATAAAAATTGACTTTAAGAATGAACAAATTTCAAATTCTAAATTTACAGGTTCTTTTGAGAAATCAATACCTATTGATGAAATTTTAGAAACATTAAGACTGTCAAAACACTTTGAGTATGAGAAGGTTGAAAATGATAAATGGATAATAAAATAAAAAAGTGGGAAAACGGCAATTTTCCCACCAACATGTCAATAAAATTCTAATCGCAAAAATCAGTATTAATTAACAGGATTCAAATTTATGAAAATAAAACACTTTGCAATACTTTTAACTATAAAAAGCACTTGTAATAAAAATTGGTTATTAATGAAATTATCATTGTCACTTTACTTATTAGGCTGTTTTCAGCTATTGGCAACAACTGGTTTTTCTCAAAATAAAGTTTCTTTAGATGTAAAGGATACTCAGTTAGAAGAGATTATACAACTTATTGAGCAGCAAACTTCATCAAGTTTTATCTATAATAATGACATTGTAGATACAAAACAACGATTAGACATTTCTGTTATTGATGAAACATTAAGTAAGGTGTTAGATAGACTCTTTAAAAATACATCAATTATATATACTATTAAGAAAAATCGTATTATTCTGTCAAGATTAAATAAGGATAAATCTTTACAAAAACAACAAAAATTCACTTTAAGTGGAACTATCAAAGATATAACAACAGGAGAAACACTATTGGGAGCAACTATTATTATCATAGATAAAAACAAAGGAGTTGTGACTAATGAATATGGCTTTTATTCAATAACTCTTTTGAATGGTAATTATTCTATTCAAGTGTCATTCATTGGTTATGATACTCAAAAAATTGAGATTTCCTTAGATCAAAATGTGAAGCTTAATATTGAATTAAGCCCTTCAGAGAATGAATTAGAAGAAGTTATATTGACTTCTGAACCTCGTAATAGTCAAGTACAAACAACACTTCTTGGGGTAACCACTATAAAAAGTGCAGCTATTAAAAAGTTGCCAGCATTGTTAGGAGAACCAGATATTACCAGAGCTATTTTAACCCAGCCTGGTGTTAGTTCAGTTGGTGAAGGTGCAACAGGCTTCAATGTTAGAGGAGGTAATATTGACCAAAATTTAATTTTATTAGATGAAGCACCTATTTATAATTCTTCTCATGTTTGGGGGTTTTTCTCAATTTTCAATACTGATGCTATTAAAAATTTAAAACTCTATAAAGGAGGAATTCCGGCACGATTTGGAGGTAGAGCTTCTTCTGTATTAGATATACGGCAACGTGAAGGGAGCAATAAAAAGTTTAAAGGTGAAGGAGGTTTAGGCCTGCTATTTTCTAGATTGACACTTGAAGGACCAATTAAAAAAGATAAAATTAGTTATCTGATATCTGGGCGTAGATCATACTTTGATTTATTCTTTCCTCTTTTAGGAAAAGAAGTTAAAAATAATAAAGTTTATTTTTATGATTTAAACACAAAACTATCTTGGAATATTAATGAAAATAATAGATTATTTGTTTCTGGTTATTTTGGTTCAGATGTGATGAGGTTTAAATTTGATGATGACACTCAAGATAACAGCTCTGAAGAAACTAATGATAATGTTAATTTTCAATGGAACAACACTACAGCTACAATACGATGGAATCATTTATTTTCAGACAGATTGTTTATGAATATATCTGGTATCTATAGTCGCTATAATTATTCTCTAGATATTGGAAATATATTCACATGGAAATCATCAATTGAAAATTGGATTTTTAAGCCTGATTTTACATTCTATAAAAACCCTTCAACAAAATTTAGATTTGGGATACATAGCACATTATACAAGTTTATTCCTGCTGAAATTAAAACTAATGAAATTGGTATTAATGAAATTAAACTTGAAAATGAAAAAGGGCTAGAAATTGCTCCTTATATAGAATATAAAAAAAAATGGGATAGATTTTCTTTAAATGCAGGAATCCGTTATTCATGGTTTGGAAATATAGGATCAGCCAAAGTTACAGAATATGACAATAACCTTCCTAAATCTATAAGTACAATTGTAAGTTCTAAACAATACAATAGTGGAGAAATTATAAAAAGCTATTCGGGTTTTGAACCAAGACTAGCTCTTAAATATATTTTTAATGACCGAAAAGCATTGAAAATAGGCTATAATAGAATGTTTCAATACATTCATTTAATCTCTAACACATCTGCGGCTATGCCATTTGATATATGGAAGCCTTCAGGAGCACATATAAAACCTATAGAAGTAAATCAAATATCAGCAGCTTATGCTTATGATACTTCAAATGAAAAGTATAATTTTTCATTTGAAAGCTATTATAAAACTTTTAAGAATATGATTGAATATAAAAATGGAGCCGACTTATTTATCAATGATAATTTGGAAACTCAATTACTACCTGCTGATGGTTACTCTTATGGTGTCGAAATTGGAATATATAAAAATATAGGCAAGCTAACTGGTAATGTAAATTATACCTATTCAGTAACCAGAAGAAAAACTACTAGTGAATTTAATGTTGAGAATATTAATGGAGGAGCTTTATATCCTTCAAATTATGACAAACCACATCTTTTAAATTTAACCGTAAATTATAAGTTAGGTGAAAAATGGGATTTAAGTACTTTCTTTACCTATCAAACAGGAAGACCAACCACACTTCCCACAGGAAGAATAGTTGTAGATGGCAATTCACACCTTACATACTCAAATAGAAACTCTTATCGAATTTCAGACACGCATAGACTAGACTTATCGTTTAATTATATCCCGAAAGGTAACCCAAATACAGAATGGCAAAGTAGTTGGTCTTTTGGTGTGTATAATGTTTATGGTAGAAAAAATGCTTTTTCTACTTACTCTACATTTAAAAATGATCAATTAAAAACATTTCAATTTTCTGTAATAGGATCTCCAATCCCTTTTATTACCTATAATTTTAAATTTTAAAATATACAAGATGAAATCAATACATAAATACATATCGTTACTTTTGATTATAACCATATTAATGAGTTGCAATGAAGAAATTACATTAAATACGACATTTGAACCCCAAATATTTATTTTTGGCAACCTTACAAATGATGCACAAAAGTTAAACATTACCATTCAAGAATCTGTCCCTATAGAAAACACATCAAAAATTCCTAAACCTGTAAATAATGCTAAATTAACTTTGTTCACAGAGAGTTCTAACGGAAATGAAATGATTGTGACCAATGAGTTTATTGAAAATAATGGAGACTACCTCAGTTCACAAATCATCTCTCCTACAATTGGCAATTTATATTGGATTGAGGTTGAATTAGAAAATGGAATATTATTTAAATCAGAAAAAGAACAATTAAAACCTTTAGTTCATATTGATAACATTTCTATGGTCAATAGTTTTGTTCGTACAACGTTTAAAGATCCTGTAAATGACAAGAATTTTTATAGGCTAAATCTTTTTGTTTCTGATAATGGTAAAGAAACTTCAGCATATATAATATCTAACGATGTACTTTTTAATGGTAATTCTGATGCTTTCTTAGAAGAAGACATCGGTATTGGTCTTTCTGGAAGTTCAGCTCGTGCAACCTTAATGAATTTTAATTATAACACTTTTCAATTTTATTTAAATATTATAGCTCAAGAGGATGCACAAGAAGATGGAGAAGGTCCTTTTCAACTTTTCGCACCACCACCTGTTTATTTGACAGGAAATATATTAAATACAACAACTAAAAGAAAAGCTTTGGGTAATTTTGGAGTAGTGAGTGTGAGTGTGAGTAACGAATTTATATTACAATAAGAAAAATAAATATACAAGTAAACTTATAAAATAAAATCTTAATTTTTAAAATGAAAAAAATAATAGTAATTTTAGCCCTAGTATTTACAGTAATATTTGTGAGTAATGCACAAGAAATTACAAATAATTCAGTCTCGAAATTTGAAGTGAAAGTTATAACAAGTGTAGAGTCTATTATACCCAGTGGCATTGGTAGGTCAAGAATTATTTCTACCAATGAAAAGAGAGATTACAAACAATTTTCTTCAACTCAAACAAAAGATAAAAAAAAGCGTAATAAATCTAAAAGAGAAGATCTTAGAGTAAAAGATTTTGAGGAAACTAAGTTATTAAATTTCTATAATATTACGGGAATTCGTTTTCAAAACATCGCAGCAAACGATGCCATAATTTCTTCTAAATTAACTCAAATGCTTGAACAGGGGTGGGATTTGTCATTTGTAACGAGTGCTGTTGAAAGCGATGCTGGTGAAGGAGATAATAAAGGTATATTTATTACGCGATATATATTTAAAAGAATTATTGAATAATGAAGTTAATTTTTGCAACCCACAATCTCAATAAATTAAAAGAAGTTCAACAATTACTTTCTAATAAGGTGAATATATTAGGCCTATCAGACATTGATTGTAATATCGAAATACCAGAAACAGGAATAACACTAAAAGAGAATGCCCTGATTAAAGTTGGCTATGTAAAACATCATTTTGATTTTGACTGTTTTGCTGATGATACAGGTTTAGAAGTAGATGTTTTAAATGGTGAACCTGGTGTTTATTCTGCACGATATGCTGGCGAAGAATCGAATACAGAGAGAAATATACAGAAATTATTAAAGAATTTAAAAGGAAAAAGTAATAGAAATGCACAATTCAAAACAATAGTTGCCTTAAATATTAAAGGAGAACAGCATATTTTTGAAGGAACATGCAAAGGTGAAATTTCAGAAACTAAACAAGGAGTTGCAGGTTTTGGTTATGATCCTATTTTTATACCTGAAGGCTTTAATAAATCATTTGCAGAAATGACTCTAGAAGAAAAAAGTGCTATCAGTCATAGAGGAAAAGCAATAAATAAATTTATTGCTTTTTTAGAAGAGAACATCATTTAAATTTATGAGTAATTTCTAATTTCAACATAAGTCTATGAAGTGTTCACATCAACACTTTTTTTCTTTCTTCATTTGTGTTAGGGAATTAAACTCTTTTTGACTATCGCCCTGCGATTAAAATAGTATTTTTGCAGCAAATTGTAAGCATGGATACTTTTAAAGACTTTTCAATCTCAAATCAATTGCACTATGCAATAGAAGATTTAGGTTTTGAAAAACCAACTCCCATACAGTCTAAAGCATTTTCTGTAATTCTCTCTGGTAAAGATGTTGTTGGTATTGCTCAAACAGGTACAGGAAAAACCTTTGCATATATGTTGCCGCTTTTACAAGAGTTGAAATTCTCTAAGCAAATTCACCCTAGGATTTTAATATTGGTGCCTACACGTGAATTGGTTTTACAAGTAGCTGAAGAAATTGAAAAATTTAGTAAATACTTGACCATACGTGTGGTAAAAGTATATGGTGGTGCAAATATTAATACACAGCAGCAAGAAGTAGCTCAGGGAGCTGACATTATAGTTGCGACACCAGGACGTCTGTATGATTTGGTGCTTAGCAGGTCCTTACAGTTAAAATCTATCAAGAAGTTAGTGATTGATGAAGTAGATATCATGTTAGATTTAGGATTTAGATTTCAATTGACCAATATTTTTGAATTGTTACCCAGCCGTCGTCAGAATATTATGTTTTCTGCAACCATGACTGATGAGGTTAATACATTAATACATGATTTTTTTACTGCTCCTTCAACAATTTCTATTGCTGTTAGTGGCACACCATTAGATAACATAGCTCAATACTGTTATTCAGTTTCAAATTTCTATACCAAAGCTAATTTATTAGTTTATTTACTCAAGGATAAAGATTTGTTTAATAAAGTTTTAGTCTTTGTATCAAATAAAAGAAGTGCTGATAGATTGTTTGAGGTTTTAGAGGAAGAATTTGGTTATGAAATTGCTGTAATTCATTCAAATAAGACTCAGAATTATAGAATTAGATCTATAGAAAATTTCAATAAAGGAAAAACTAGAGTTTTAGTAACTACAGATGTCATGTCTCGTGGCTTGCATATCGATCATATTTCACATGTAGTAAATCTTGACACTCCTTCATTTCCTGAAAATTACATGCATCGCATTGGTAGAACAGGAAGAGCAGAGCAGGAGGGAACCTCATTGTTGTTCTATACAGAACAAGAGCAAGAAGCTAAAGAAACTATCGAAACGCTAATGGATATGAAAATTTCTAACTTAGACTTTCCCGAAGAAGTAGAAATTTCAACACGACTGACACCTAGTGAACAACCAAAAGATACAGAACCTCGTTCTACATATAAAAAAAGAGATACATCTCTAGGCTCTGGGTTTCATGAAAAAAGTGAAAAAAATAAAAAAGTCAATCAAGGAGGTTCGTATAGACGCTTAATTGCCAAGAAGTATAAGAAACCTAAGACAAGAGGAGATAAAAATTATAACAATCGTAATAAAAAGAAGTAATTTCTATTTTAAGTTATATTATTTATTTTCAATCCATTAACTGCATTTATTAAATTCTTATTTCACTTTTTTTAATAATAATTCTTTATAATTCTATAAAAGACTGTATTTTTGCAAGCATACCTAAGAAAAAATATGTCAGAATCAGCAATAGAATTGCAAGAAATAAAAACAGGCAAAGAACTTTATAGCTATCAAAAAGGAGCAATAAGCCAGATTTTTAAAAAGTTTGAAACAGCAGCAGAAGATCATCACTTATTATATCAATTACCTACAGGAGGTGGTAAAACAGTTATCTTTTCTGAAATTGTTCGTCAATATTTAAAACATCACAACAAAAAGGTGTTGGTAATGACACACCGTATAGAGTTATGTAATCAGACCTCTGGAATGTTGACCAGTTTTGGAGTAGAAAGTAAGGTCGTTAATAGCACTGCTAACTTAGATGATCAAGATCGCTACAGTTGCTTTGTGGCGATGGTTGAAACATTAAATAATCGTTTGAACGATGATAAACTTGACATTTCTGATATCGGATTGGTTATTATAGATGAAGCTCATTACAATTCATTTACCAAACTATTTAAATTCTTTGAGAATTCTTTTATTTTAGGAGTAACAGCCACTCCTTTAAGTTCTAATAAAGAACTCCCAATGAAAGATAATTATGATGAATTAATTGTTGGCGAAACTATAGAATCTCTTATTGAAAATGAATTTTTAGCTCGTGCAGAAGTATTTCAATACGACATGGGATTGACTTCTCTAGAAGTAGGTTCTAATGGAGATTATACAGTTAAATCATCTGAAGATCTATACACTACTAATAACATGTTAGATAAGCTATTACATGCTTATGAAAAACATTCTAAAGGTAAAAAAACTTTAATATTTAATAACGGAATTAATACGTCTATTCAGGTATATTATACCTTTAAATCCGCAGGTCATCCAATAGCACATTTAGACAATACAGCCACAAAAAAACAACGTCAAGAGACCTTACAGTGGTTTAAGGAAACCCCAAATGCTATTTTGACCTCTGTAAGTATTCTAACAACAGGTTTTGACGAACCAACTATAGATACCATTATTTTAAATAGAGCGACTAAATCTTTAACCTTATACTATCAAATGATTGGTCGAGGTTCTCGTATATTAAATAACAAAGCTTCTTTTTCAGTAATTGACCTAGGTAATAATTGCCATAGATTTGGTCCATGGGGAGCAGATTTAGACTGGCAAACCATTTTTAAATTTCCTACTTTTTATGTAGATAAGTTATTAAGTGATGAAGACTTAGAAGATAACTTTAGGCATGAAATGCCTGAAGAGATCAGAGTTGAGTTTGCTAAATCAGAAGAGGTTTATTTTGATATAAAAGAAACTTATATTTCAGCAACAACTCAAGGAATATCATCTAAGGTAGTTTTAGAACAATCTATTGCTCAACATGGAAGGATCTGTATTGAAAATAGTGAAGATGTTTTTGATGCTTTAATTTTAGCCAAACTTCTTAATGAAGATATTGATCACAGAATACACAGCTATGCCAAATGCATTAGTAAAAGCACCAATAACTTTTTACGCTGGTTAAAAGAAGATTATCAGAAAAAACTAAACACGTATTTACGCCAGAATTTTGATGCTGTATTTGAAGAAATTAATGGATTTCCTCCTCCTGAAGAGGATGAATAATATAGAATACTGTTAAAATTTCCAGATTAGAATTCTGCTTTTTTTATTGCCCTGAGCCATTTCTACAATAGTATGTGTAGCTTTTAGTTTATTTAGCTGCTTTATCAATTTGGATAAATTTTCTTTTTTAGAAACTAAACTGGTGAATACACCAACTTGTTTGGCAAAAGCAACACTTTGTTTAATCATTCTTTTTAAGAATAAAGCTTCACCACCATTACACCATAACTCATTAGCTTGACCTCCAAAATTGAGCTCTAATTCTGTTGAATTTCGTAAATTCTTTAATTTTCTTAATGTTCCTTTTGTAGCTTCTTCTTTTGAGGCGTGGAAGGGAGGATTACACATGGTAAAATGAAAATATTCTCCACTTTTTATAATCCCTTCAAATAGATTGGCATTGTTTGGTTGATAACGAATTTCAATTCTTTCTGATAAGTTTGGATTGACCTCAATATTTTTTTTTGCAGCTATAATTGCATTTTTATCAATATCAGCACCAATCATTTTCCATGAGTACAATTGAGCTCCTAAAATAGGATAGATGCAATTGGCACCAACACCAATATCTAATCCTTTAATTTCACCTTTTAGATGTTGTTCTTTCAACACATCTGCCAAATGATGTATATAATCAGCCCTTCCTGGGATAGGCGGACAAAGGTATCCGTCAGGAATATTCCAATCTACCAAACCATAATGGTGTTTTAGAATGGCTTTATTCAAATGTAAAACAGCAATTGAATTCGAAAAATCAATAGTTAAATTTTTATAAGTGTTGGTAAAAACAAATGACTTAAGAGGAGCATGAATAGCAGTAAGTGCTCTAAAATCATACGATTTATTATGAATATTGTTTGGGTGCATATTAGCGACAAAGATACAGTTGATTTGCATATTTAATCTCTATTTTTGTTTTTAATAAAATTCACCGATGGCCATAACACGTAAAACAATCCTTATTGTACTCGCTTTTTTTGCTATTTATGTTATTTGGGGTTCAACATATCTTTTAAATAAAGTGGCTGTAAAAGAATTATCACCGATGTTTTTGGCGGCTATCCGATTCATTATTGCAGGAATATTGATCTTTATCATTGCCAAATTCATGAAGTTACGTTTAGCCATCACAAAAAAACAATTGATAAATAGTATTATAGCAGGGTTTTTATTTCTTGTTTATGGTAATGGTGTCTTTGTTTGGGCTCTTCAATATGTAGATAGTGGTTTTGCAGCTATAGAAGCTTCAACTCAACCTTTGTTTATATTAGTTTTAATGCGGCTTATTGATGGTAAGAAAATACAAGTAAAATCAATACTTGGTATCATTTTCGGACTTATAGGTATTTATTTATTGGTAAATCAAGATCAAATTATGCTTCATCAAGGGAGTCTAAAAGGGATTTTAATGATATTTACCTGTGTTTTAAGTTGGAGCTTAGGAAGTTTTTTTGTTGCCAAAGCAGATTTACCTTCAAATTTTTTTATCAGTTCTGGTTATCAAATGCTCTCAGCAGGAATTCTCTTAGGCATATCTAGTCTGATTTTAGGAGAGACGTGGTTAACACCTTCATTATGGAGCTCTTCAGTTCAACTCTCTATGTTTCTATTAATTGTATTTGGAAGTATCGTTGCTTTTACTTCGTTTAATTATTTGCTAAAAGTAGTCTCTCCTGAAAAAGTAGCAACATTCTCTTATGTAAATCCGATAATTGCATTATTATTAGGGTGGTATGTTTTACATGAGAAGTTGACTCTACAATCTATTATTGCAGCATTTATACTTTTGTTAGGCGTATATTTTAAC
>JAMONB010000151.1 GCA_027066745.1 Flavobacteriaceae bacterium | reverse complement strand
CACAAAACTAACCAACTATTTTGTGCAAATCTATATTTTACCAGTATTTTTTTAGGGGTTTAATAAAAAAATAACTCTTTTTAATATTTAGACCCCTTAAATAAGGATAGTTTAATCAAAAAAAGTATTTTTGCACTCATTGTTCACAACAAACAAATAAACTATGGCTAAAATAAAATTAGAATACATCTGGTTAGACGGTTATAAACCAACACAAAACCTAAGAAGTAAAACAAAAGTAGAAGAACATGAAAACTTTAAGGGAACTCTAGAAGAATTAAAAAACTGGTCTTTTGATGGCTCATCAACGCAACAAGCCGAAGGAGATTCTTCTGATTGTGTTTTAAAACCAGTTGCTATTTATCCTGATCCAGCAAGAAGAAATGGCTACTTAATTATGACTGAAGTTTTAAGTGCTGATGGCACTCCTCATCCGTCAAACGGAAGAGCTTCTATTGACGATGACGATGCTGATTTTTGGTTTGGTTTTGAGCAAGAATATTTTATTATGGATTCTAAGACTCAATTACCTTTAGGATTCCCTATAGGAGGATACCCTGGACCACAAGGTATGTATTATTGTTCTGTTGGCGGTAAAAACACTTGGGGTAGAGATATTGTTGAAGAACATGCCGACATGTGTATTGATGCTGGTTTGAATTTTGAAGGTATCAATCAAGAGGTTGCTGCTGGTCAATGGGAGTTCCAATTATTTGCTAAAGGAGCAAAAAAAGCTGGTGATGAAATTTGGATTGCTAGATACCTATTAGATCGTATTACAGAAAAATATCATTATTATATTGAATATCACCCTAAGCCAATCAAAGGAGATTGGAATGGTTCTGGTATGCATGCAAACTTTTCTAATACATTATTAAGAACTTGTGGCTCTAAAGAAACCTATGAAAAAGTATGTGAAGCTTTTAGACCTGTTGTAAAAGAACATATTGATGTCTATGGAGAATATAATGATGAGCGTTTAACAGGACTTCACGAAACTGCTGCTATAACTGATTTTAGTTATGGCATTTCAGACCGCGGTGCATCAATTCGTATTCCTATACTAACTGTTCAAAATGATTGGAAGGGATATTTAGAAGATAGAAGACCTGCTTCAAATGCTGATCCTTATAAAATAGCTGGAAGAATTATTAAGACTGTAAAGTCAGTTAAAATATAGATAAATTAATTTTAAATTGGGTTAAAATTAATAAGCTTCGTCCTGGATTTATTTAGGTTCGAAGCTTTTTTATGTTATTTTAAAGGATAGATAAATAAAAACTATATACCCTAAAAGAAGTGCCAATCCTTTTAATCGAGATAATTCATACTTTTTTGGTAGAAACACCAAAGGAATCAATACTACGGCAACAGCAAGCATCCAATACATATTTACCATTACATTACTCTCTGTGGCGTGAATTGGAGTAATAATAGCGGTTAAACCTAAAACAGAACCAATATTAAAAATATTTGAGCCAATTAAATTTCCTAATGAAATAGCTTTTTCTCCTTTTAAAGCCGCTATAACAGAAGCTGCTAATTCAGGAACACTTGTACCAATAGCCACAACAGTCGCCCCAATTACACCATCACTTATCCCTAAATTCTGAGCAATATCTTTTGCTCCTTTAACTAATAATTCTGAACCAAAATACAAAGCACCACCACCAATAACAAGCCAAAAGAATATCATTGGATAAGATGTTTCCATCAATGCATCATCAACCTCATCAAGAACTTCAGATTTATCCTTTTTAGCTTTAGCAATCATTATATAAATAAAAGCAATTAATAAAACAAACAGTAGTGCACCTTCAACCCTACTTAAAACAGCATCATTTTGCAAAAAATAATAAAACAAGATAGAGAATACCATCATTGCTGGCCAATTCATTTTATAAAAGTTTTTATCGACAGTTAGCGGAGCTATAATAGCAGTTATTCCTAACACCAAAGCTATATTAGCGATATTAGAACCTATTACGTTACCTAAAGCTAAATCTGGAGATCCATTTAAGGCGGCTTGTAAACTTACCAAAAGTTCAGGTGCTGAAGTTGCAAATGACACCACAGTCATACCAATAATTAACTTTGATAAATTTAATTTAAAAGACAAACCTACTGATGACCTCACCAAAAACTCACCTCCTATCACCAATAGGATAAAGCCAACAATAATATAAAATATACTCATTATTAATTTTTTGTCAAATATACTTTTTTAAACTAAAAATAATACTCTTAGAAATAATTATTAGATTCGCCTCATAAAAGCTATAAAACATTAATAATGAAACTAAGCTTCTTTAAACTTTTAGCAAAACTTAATAAGGTGGTACTGCCTAGCTTATCAAAGAAAAATTTTGACATGAGTAAGGCTTCAAAATTGCAATTACTATTAATTGCCTGGAGGGCTTTTATAACTAAAAGAGCTTTAAACTAAAAAATATATAAAAACTTTTCTAGTAGCGTTAAAAGGGATATATTTGCAATCTTTAAAATAATTGGCCTCGTAGCACAACTGAATAATGCACTTGATTACGGCTCAAGAGATTACAGGTTTGAATCCTGTCGAGGTCACAAATAAATAGAAAACCTACAACTTTGTTGTAGGTTTTTAATTTTCAGAATGAAGCTTTACAGGATCAACAAAGTTAATCCTGTAAAAGTTACAGCATAAAAAAGCACAATTTTTGATTGAATTTGATTACGAGTTTACTTCCTTTCT
>JAMONB010000150.1 GCA_027066745.1 Flavobacteriaceae bacterium | reverse complement strand
AGTCAAGTTCAACAGTGCTTTTCTACCATCTTCTTCGGTAATAGTTCCTGCTTTTATCAGCGTTTTCAGCAAACTATCTTGAATTTTTTTAGCAGGTTTAAAGGCTTCCTCTTTAATATCGTAAATAGTAACTTTATAGTCGTTTAGAGCACTTGCCAACGCAATCCTCAAACCCATTGTACCACTTCCAATAATTAATATGTTTTTGATGTCTTTTAATATTTTCATCGTTTTTGTTTTGTAATTGTATAAATATTTTTGACCAGTCATTCCTGCGTAGGCAGGAATCTATGCAAGTATTACTCTGGATTCCTGCCTACGCAGGAATGACAATACATTGCAAAAAATTATTCTCAACTACTCATTAATAAAAATTATTTATCCTATTATATTTTATTGCATTTTCAACATTCTGCCCACAGGCTTTCACCAAGTGAATTAATATGGCAAAACGCTTGTCTTTTGTAACTCCTTTTTTATAGCGAGCATATATTTGTTGCATAATAACGCCCAGTTTAAAACATCCGAAAACATAATAAAATAGAATATCATCAATAGCTACGTTTCTCAATGTGGCATATTTTTCAATAAACTCTTGTCTTGTTAAATTACCTTCAGCCCAAGTGATATTAAATTGCTCTAGGCCTGAAGATTCTCCTTTTTCTATCCAATAAGACAAACATGTTCCTAAGTCCATTAAAGGGTCACCAACGGTTGACATCTCCCAATCTAAAACGGCTTTTATTTCTAATGAATCAGCATCCAACACTAAATTATCATATTTATAATCATTGTGAATAAACGATGTTGTCGTTTTTGAAGGCATATTACTTTGCATCCATTCCATGGCCAAATTCATTGATGAAATCTCATCAGTTTCGGCTTTTAAATAACGTTTTGACCAACCGTCTACTTGACGTTGTACGTATCCTTCTGGTTTACCGAGAGAGATTAAATTTGATTTTTCCAATTCTAAATTATGTAAATCGACTAGATTTTCTATAATTTGAGTAGATAGTTTTTTGAAATGATTGGGTGTTAAATCTAATCCTTTAGGGACTTTATTTCGTAAAATAATTCCTTTAACTCGTTCCATAATATAGAAAGGAGCACCGACAATTTTTTCATCTTCACAAAATAGTATCGGCTTCGGAATTTTAGAATATACAGGAGCTAATAAACTTAATACCTTAAATTCTCTACTCATATCATGAGCAGATTTTATATTGGCACCTAGAGGTGGTTTACGCAATACAAATTCTTGTTTGGGAGTTGAAATTAGATAGGTAAGGTTTGAAAAACCTCCAGGAAACTGTTTGATTTCAATCGCATCAGAAAAATTAGGTAAATTACTAGACAAATATGTTTGTAATTTTTGTTGGTTTAACTCTTCTCCTTGACGGATATCAACTGCTTTGTCTATAGGTTTATTCATATTCTATTAAATAACAAATCTCAAAAATTATATAATCTGGATTCCTACTCCCGAAGCCTCGGGACAGGAATGACATTCCTTTATTAACGTTACGTTTTTTTAATATCTAGCCCGTAATTTTTAAGAATTTTTCCTGCCAAAGCTGTTTTATGCACTTCATCGGGACCGTCATAAATTCTGGCACCTCGCTCATGCCTGTACCAAAATGAAAGAATAATGTCATCGGTGATTCCTAAAGCACCATGAACTTGAACGGCTCTGTCTAATACGTTCATCAGCACATTAGCAACATAAAATTTAATGGTAGATATTTCCATACGAGCTTCTTTAGCACCAACATCGTCAATTTTTTTAGCTGTATGTAACACCATATATCTTGAAGCATTTATTTCAGCTCTACTTTCTGCAATCCAATTTTGAATGGTTTGCTTATGCCCTAACTTCACTCCTTCACTTAATTGTCTGGTTGCAGCTCTTTTACACATCAAATCAAATGCACGCTCACAAATACCAATCCAACGCATACAATGGTGAATTCTACCTGGTCCTAAACGTTGTTGTGCCAATTTAAAACCTTCTCCTTCATTTCCAATCAAGTTTTTTATAGGCACTTTACAGTCTTTATATTCAATTTCTGCATGACTAAAATAACCGTTATTTTCTTCACCCATAACTGATATGTTTCTCGTCAAATGAAAGCCTTCAGTAGTTGTTGGGACAATAATCATACTTGCTTTTTGATATGGACTTTCTGCTTCAGGATTGGTGTTTGCCATCACAATAGCAAAATTTGCACCATCAGCAGCAGTAGTAAACCATTTGTGACCATTAATGATATAATTGTCACCATCTTTAACAGCGGTTGTTGCCATTAATACTGGATTTGAACCTGCAAATTCAGGCTCAGTCATAGAAAAACAACTGTGAGTTTCTCCTTTTATTAAAGGTTCTAAAAAAGTTTGTTTGATGTAATCTGAAGCATTGCCTAATAGCAATTCTTGATTACCAATATCAGGTGCATTACAGTTAAAACAATAATGCCCATAAGGGGAAGTTCCTAATAACTCACTTATCTGCCCAAATTCAACCAAACTGAAACCTAGACCTCCATGGTTTTCACTCAAATGTGTATTCCACAATCCTTTTTCTTTAACTATTTCTCGAATTTTGTCCAATTCATCTTTAACTTCATTGAACGGTAAACTCAAATAATGATTTTCTAAAGGATAAATATGTTCTTCTAAAATAGTTTTAATTTCAGGGATAACTTGTTCCAATTTTTCTGAGGAAAATATG
>JAMONB010000149.1 GCA_027066745.1 Flavobacteriaceae bacterium | reverse complement strand
TTTGATGAAAAAACTGTTTAAACGCCATCCCAAGGGCCCCTATGTTTTCTTAGTGGAACAAAACAGCGCCATTCCGTTAAGATAAAAGCTCGAGCCAAGCCGGAGAAAACAAAAAATTACCTTTGAACAAAAAAACTTTGGTAGTAGTGCAATTGGGTGGATAAAGCGTCTTATTCAAAAAATCTTTGACTTTCACACTTTTTGGGATATAGCCGAGTAATGGCTAAATTAATTTTATATAAAATAATTTTCCAACTGTGCAAAGGTGGCCAATCTACAATGGACTTTGAATTAAGTATTTAACCGCGCTGGTTAATATACTTTATGTGTTAGGAGGCGCTAAATTTTTTTCATAACAACGATAAACTCATTATTCATCGTTGTTTCTGTTTTTCCAACCTCATTGGTAGGACTATTTCTTTTGGGCATACGTTTGCTAGGGATGTTTCTTACAAAAGTATCAATATGTTTAAATCCGTTTTGCTCAAAGAAAATTCTTGTTATTTTATCTGTTGGCAAAGTTATACTTTTTACTTTTCTGTTACCTACCACGTAACAAACATAACCGCCTTTTTTTATGGTTTTTGAAACATTTTTTATTGATTTATAATAATCAAAATAAAAACTGAATACTTCTTGTGCTCTTTTATTATCAATATTGTTTATTTTTTCAATGATGGTATCAAGTTCTTTTATGTCTAATTTTTGGATTTTGGTACGCTTGCCTCCCATTAATTTGTTGTCAATTTTGTTGGCATCTTTTATTTCAAGCCATTGATTGGCCAGGCGTGAAAATTGTCCGTAAGCCACAGTAGTTTTACTGTCACCGTAAGGCGGTGAGGTAACTATTATATCTATTGACTTTTCTTCAATATCGCCAATTGTCTCAACGGTATTAAAATTTTTAATATCTGAATAGACTTTTTTGTCCTTAATTAATTCGATATACTCAATTAATCCTTTTTTATTTCTTGACAATTTGTTTGTCATCAATGAAAAAACATTAGGGTTAAACTTCTCCCTTTGTTTTTCACTCATTCTATATAACTTAAATTCACTATTTCTTGTATATGAACTTTCTCTTACGGTTTCACTAAAAGCAACATAGAAAAAATTTTTAATATTTTCATCACTAATACTTTCTATAAATTTTTTAATAACCGCTAATTCTTCTTGAACTGTTTTTGAAAACCAGAAATCAATATTTTTAAATTTTGGCAAAATAACAGGGGGCTTTTCTATCCCAAAGTTCAAAGAAAAAGCTAAATCGTTAAAATCTTTTAGATACAAATCGAGCACATGAATGTCTATAATAGAAGTTTTTGCTCTGGCAATCAATCTTGCTAAAGGGTTTAAATCCGTTCCGATAGCATTGATGCCTTTAATATTTGCTTCAACCAATGATGTTCCTGTGCCACAATAGGGATCAAATAGTAAATTTGCACCTTTCCCATAAGTTGCAATCAGTCGTTCTGCAACTTGAGGTATCATCATTGCGGGATAGCTATGAAAGCAATGTGTTACTTTTTTTGTGTTTGCATTTCGATAATCCCAGGACGTTTCAATCTGTTTTTTTTCTGCAATAATAGCCATGTTATATATCCTTTATTTCGCTAAATAATAATGGTAATTTATCTTCATAAGTTCTAAAACCTGTTCCGTGATTTCTTGCTCTTGTGCCTTTGTCATGCAATCTTAAATCTACTAAGATATTTTCTGCTTTAAATTGTGCCGCCAATAACTCCGGTGTTGTATTTTTCATTAATTGAGCTCTATAATAATGAAAATATTCTTTACCATCACGTTCTTCTGTAAATGCTGAAACAAGTAATAGTGCAGGTATCTTTTGTATGAACCTTTTTGCCAAATCTTTTAATTTCCAAATAGCAATAACTTCTCCGGATATGTGCCTCACTGAAATCTCTTGATTTGAAACATGTAAAAATAACCCCGCACTGTTTGGTTTTAAACTCATGGTATAATATAAACCTAATCGCCCGTTTTTATCTTTACTACCATATTTTTTTATTGCATCAAGTGGTGGTATTTGCCAGACCTTATTGTTAAAGGTAAATAATGTAATTAAGTTGTTTCCGTTTGTTCTGTGGGCTTTAATCTCTATATTTTCAATATCCGGTTCAGCAATATTATTTTCTTTAATACCCAATATGGTCTCTAAAGTATAACCAATACCTGTTGGACCTTTCCTCAGAGAAGGAATAAAACCTCGTTTTTTTATTTCTGCAAATTTTATTTTAAATTCTTCTAATGTCATAAAATCTCTTTTCCATTTGTTACAAAAATAATTTATTTCTCTTAATTTGAAATGCATCCTAACCTTAACCTAACCTGAGTTCGATATAACTATGTAAATAATTATTATACGTGTAACCCCCCACGGGGTAAACCCACAGGATGAACCCACAGGGTAAACGTGGTTCATCTTCTTGCCACGAATTTCACGAATTTCACTAATTTCTTCTTTTTTACTTCGTGTTCATTCGTGTAATTAGTGTAATTAGTGGTTCATTTTTCAGCCACGAATTGCACACTTGTCCGGTGGGAATAACTCTAATTTTTCCCTTTTTTATTCGTGTTTATTCGTGTAATTCGTGGTTTGTTTTCTTGCCACGAATTTCACGAATTGCACGAATTTTTAGCGTTTTTCCGAAACTTCGTTTTAACATTTATTCTTGCAAATTACCGATAAGATTTTGCCGGACTTGAAATATT
>JAMONB010000148.1 GCA_027066745.1 Flavobacteriaceae bacterium | reverse complement strand
AGAAGATGAAATTCCTGCTTACCAAAAGCTCATCATAAATTTAAATAATTATTTTAAAATTGATGAAATAGCCCATGATTGGGCACGTTCTAATGCAGAAGGTTTATTGTTTTTAAAAGAGAATGCATATGATTTTATTTTGTCTGATGTTCAGTTACTAGATGGTGTTTCATTTGACCTTTTCAATCAAATAGAAATTAATTGCCCTATTATTTTTTGCTCTGCTCATGATGAATATTTATTTCAAGCCTTTAATACTAATGGTATTGCTTATATCTTAAAGCCTTATACACAAGAGGATTTTAAAAAAGCTTTAGACAAGTACCAATCCTTTTTTAAACAAGACAATTACACCATAGACAATGACATATTGGGTGCTTTAAAACTGGCTTTAAAAGAAGAGCAGACCAATTATAAAAAGCGGTTTGTTATTAAAAAAGCAAAAGGAATTCATTTGTTACAAGTTGTAGACATTAGCATTGTTGAAGCTTCAGGAGATTTTTGTATTGTAATCTGTTATAACGGAAAAAGACATACTATTTCACAAAATATAGGTGCTATAATAGAGCAATTGTCGCCAAAAAAATTCTATAAAATTAACAGAAGCCAAATAGTTCATGTTGACTTTATAAAAAATATTGAAAGTCATTTTAAAAACAGATTACTCATCACGATGCAAGGTGTAAAAGAAAAAGTAATGACAAGCTCCTCTACAACTTCCGATTTTAGAAAATGGTTGGAATAAATTCCTATAAGGTAAGAGCTTTATGCTTTTAACTATCGCCCTGCGATTGATTAGTCATTCAACTTCAATACCGCCATAAATGCTTCTTGCGGAATGTCTACATTCCCAACTTGACGCATTCGTTTCTTTCCTTTTTTCTGTTTTTCTAACAGTTTACGCTTACGCGAAATATCACCACCATAACATTTAGCAGTAACGTCTTTACGTAAGGCTTTTATGGTTTCACGCGATATAATTTTTGCACCAATTGCTGCCTGAATAGGAATGTCAAATTGTTGTCGTGGAATTAATTGTCTTAACTTTTCGCACATTTTTTTACCAATGCCATACGCATTATCGGCATGTAATAAAGCTGAAAGAGCATCAACAGGTTGTGCATTGAGTAAAATATCTACTTTTACTAATTTTGATTCACGCATCCCGATAGGTGAGTAGTCAAAAGAAGCATATCCCTTAGATACCGTTTTTAAACGGTCGTAAAAATCAAAAACAATTTCTGCTAAAGGCATATCGAAAGTCAATTCTACCCTTTCGGTTGTTAAATAGGTTTGATTTGTAATTTCACCTCTTTTTTCAATACATAAACTCATCACATTACCTACAAAATCAGATTTTGTAATGATAGATGCTTTAATATAAGGCTCTTCAACTCTATTTAGTTTTGAAGGTTCGGGTAAATCAGAAGGATTATTGACCAATAGAATTTTATCAGGTTCTTTATTGGTAAACGCATGGTAAGACACGTTAGGAACTGTGGTAATAACGGTCATATCAAACTCACGCTCTAAACGTTCTTGGATAATTTCTAAATGTAACATACCTAAAAATCCACAACGAAATCCGAAACCTAGAGCCGCAGAACTTTCTGGTTGAAATACCAAAGAGGCATCATTGAGTTGTAATTTTTCCATTGAATTACGCAGCTCTTCATAATCATCGTTTACTACAGGATAGATGCCTGCAAAAACCATAGGTTTTACATCTTCAAAACCATCAACAGCATTGGTTGTAGGATTATTTGCGTCTGTAATAGTATCGCCAACTTTTATTTCTTTTGCTTCTTTAATTCCTGTAATTAAATAGCCAACATCACCAGCAGTAATTTCTTTTTTAGGAACTTGATTTAATTTTAATGTACCTACTTCATCTGCATAATAATCCTTATCAGTAGCTATAAATTTAATATGCTGTCCTTTTTTTATAGAGCCATTGAGTACTCTAAAATACGTTTCTACACCACGATACGAATTGTAAACAGAGTCGAAGATTAATGCCTGTAATGGCTCGTTTACATCTCCTGTTGGAGCAGGAACACGTTCAATAATGGCTTTTAAAATAGTATCAACACCAAAACCAGTTTTACCACTGGCATGAATGACTTCTTCAGGATCACAGCCTAATAAATCAACAATATCATCAGTAACCTCTTCGGGATTTGCACTAGGTAAATCTACTTTATTCAATACGGGGATGATTTCTAAATCATTTTCTAATGCCAAATACAAATTTGAAATGGTTTGTGCTTGAATGCTTTGTGCCGCATCAACAATTAACAAAGCACCTTCGCAGGCTGCTATAGACCGAGAAACTTCATAAGAAAAATCTACATGGCCAGGGGTGTCTATCAAATTCAAGATGTATTGCTCACCTTCAAACGTATAATCCATTTGAATAGCATGGCTTTTAATGGTAATACCACGCTCACGTTCCAAATCCATAGTGTCTAACAATTGAGCTTTAGACTCTCTTTCGGTTACGGTGTTGGTAAAACCCAATAATCTATCTGCCAAGGTACTTTTACCATGGTCAATATGTGCAATAATACAGAAGTTTCTTATATTTTTCATACGTCGTAAATCATACTGTCGTTGGCGGACAAAGATACTTAAATATTTGATGTATTTTTGAAAAGATAAAACAAACCTATTTATGGAATTTCGTAGACTAAAAAAACGAAGAAAACCAAATTATGGAAAGGCATTACTATTGATT
>JAMONB010000147.1 GCA_027066745.1 Flavobacteriaceae bacterium | reverse complement strand
TCCTGTTCTTAATTTTCAATTCACCGTTAATTGCTTTAATATTAACCTCTGTTTATTATAAATATTTTTATCAACAAAGTAGAAAAATTAAAAATAAGATACGCCTAAACGGGTTCATTCCGATAGCCGTCAGAACACGTCTTCAGTACTAAAACTCTTGTTAATTTTCTGATTTTCAAGAGTTTTAAAATTTTAGACTAATCTTTATTATATCTTAAACAGAAGTCTTTTAAACTAAAAATTCATTACAACAATAGGTTCAATTATTCTCCCCTTTAAAAAAGTGTATATTAAATATTTTATGTACTTTAGATAACAATAAAATTGCAAAACAGTATATAAAAAATATTTATTTGTTTATCTAAACGACACTTTTTGTTGTGTTAATATAAGTTGTTATTAATTTGACAAAACGTTCCATCCTGAAAAAATGAAAAGAAAAATTTCACTTATAATTTTAATCGTGCTTAATACGCAATTAATTACTGCACAAAATAATATAAAAGACACATATTATTTATCATATGAATTAAACTTGGGGAACTATTTAGGAGTTGACTTTAATTTAAATTATGTTTTTAAAAATAGATATTCTTTGAAACTTGGTTTTTCAGGAAACGTTAGAAAACCTAAATCTCAACCCGAAGATTATAGTGCTGGCTTAAATGGACTATTTAGTGTAGGAATTGAAAACCCGTATGACCACCTACTGAATTATAGAATTGATTTTGGTAAAATTTATAATTTGAACCCGCAAGAAACTATAAGAGTAAACTTTTCATTTGGAATTGGCTATACAATTATAAAAGAACCTAACAATTGGCAATTTACTGAGAGTGATGCTGTTATAAATCTTGCTGAAAATTACACTTATTCTTACAGGAGTTATAGTACATTAAGTTTTATAATAAACCCAAAAATAGAATTTCCTTTCACTAGGTTTTATGGACTAACAATTTCGCCAATGATTCAAATAAACAAAGACAGAACTTACTTTGGAATTGGGATTGGACAAATGATTGGACTATTAAGAAAAAAGAAAAACTAACTACAACACCGTATATAATTTAGGCTTTGTTTTAAATATAAATTTAAACAACAAACATTTTAACAAACCAATTTGCTTAAACACACACATTAGCCATCATAAAAAATTGAAAAATATGAAAACAGAAAAAATTAATCAAATTGACTGGAGAAATCCTCAAAATGGAGAGGAACGAATTTTAATTACTAGATTGATAATCAATAGTCAGATTAAAGTTTGTAGTCAATTTCACATTAAGGAATTTGAGAAAAATAAATATATTATGGCTTGTAATCACAACAATCAAATCTGGATATATTTCAAAATTGATTTATTGAATCACAAAATCACAAAATTAGATAGTAAATTAATCTCAAAACTAAATCCGCCAAGATGAAAATTGACTTATTAGTAAAATTTAGCGTAACTAAAGAACTTGATGAAAAATTTAAACTAGTTGATGTTATGCATCTACTTATAGAGGGTGAACAAGTTGAACTTGCATATACTCACATTAGAGATAAAGTTTGGTTCACAAATAAGAGACTGATTGTGATGGATGTTCAAGGATTCACTGGAAGCAAAAAAGAATTTCGTTCATTTCCTTACCCGAAAATTACATCATTCTCGATTGAAACAGCTGGAACTTTTGATGGAGATAGTGATTTTAAAATTTGGGTTAGCGGTGTTGGAGTATTTGAAATAAAATTCCATAAAAATCTAGACATTAGAAAAATTGGAAAATATTTAAGTGCCAAAACTCTTATTTAAATCTACATCTAAAATCGCATATAATTTATACTTACTTTTAAACTAAATTTAAACAAAAAACAATTATGAAAAAGTTTTACCTCTTCGTTTTAGTTTTCTTCATCTTATCTTGTAGTAAAGAAAATGAAATCGAGCCTCCATTTTGCAATGGAACCATAACAGAATTGGGTATAATTAACGTAAATCCTAATTCACTGAGCTTTATTCCATATAGTGGTGAAGAAAATATTTATTTCAGAAATGAAAATGGAGATGAAGTAAAATTTGAACCAGCTTTCGGCCCTAAAAAGAATGTTTTTCAAGATAACACCTTTGAAATAACATGCGACAATGGAGGTGTTGATTATTATAAATTCATACGTGAACAATATGCTGTATCTTTTAAATGTATAGAATTAAACCTCGAATATTACTTAAACCTGTATACCCATAATTCTTCTATCTATCCTATATTTGTAGATGAATTTTGGTTAAGATTACTAATACCTCCAACTGAAAATAATATTAGTTTTCCTATTTTTCTTAATATTATAACTAGTTTTAATGGTAACGAAGATTTATTAAAAGATGAATTTGAAAGTTTTGATAATTATGAGTTTGTTGATGAACTAGAATTACTAAATATGACTTTCAATAATGTTTATAAAATAACTGACCTTGAAAATAGATCATTGTTAACTGAATTGTATTTTAATAAAGATTATGGTGTTATTGGATTCAAATCAGAATCCAATATTTGGGTGTTTAATAGATTTGAATAAAAAGACAGACACCTACAACTCATAAAATTTATACTTGAATTTAATTTGAAACGAAACGAAAAATATTTTAAAAAACCGATTTGCTTCAACCAAAAATTATAATGGGGTTTTAGGTCGTACAAATCTAATAAAAGCCCATTGGATAAAATTATGAACCGCATACTTTTCATATTTATTAT
>JAMONB010000146.1 GCA_027066745.1 Flavobacteriaceae bacterium | reverse complement strand
AGCTTTTTTATCAGAAGTTAAAATACGACCTCCAAAACCAAGCACTCTACCAGACATACTGTGAATAGGAAACAACACCCGGCCTTTAAATCGGTCAAATTGTTTATATGCACCACCGTCTTGACCTTCTTTAACAATAGTCAATCCTGTTTTTTCTAGAAATTCTAATTGGTATTTGTTTTTCAAGGCAGCATCTGTAAATGCACTCCATTGATCTAAAGCATAACCCAATTCAAATTTTTTGATAGTTTCATCTGTAAAACCTCGTTCTTTAAAATAACTAAGACCTATGGCTTTACCTTTTTGACTGTTCAATAAAATATCATGAAAATAATTACGTGCATATTCTGAAACCAAATACATACTTTCACGTTCACTCGCCTGCACTTTCTGTTCGTCAGATTGCTCAGTTTCTTCAATTTCAATATTGTATTTTTTTGCTAAATATCGGATAGCTTCTGGGTACGTATAATGTTCGTGCTCCATCAAAAAAGAAATGGCATTACCACCTTTACCTGAGCTAAAATCTTTCCAAATCTGTTTTACAGGAGACACCATAAAGGATGGTGATTTTTCATTGACAAAGGGACTTAATCCTTTAAAATTGCTACCTGCTTTTTTTAACTGTACAAAATCACCAATAACCTCTTCTACTCGAGCGGTTTCAAAAACTTTATCTATGGTGTTTCTGTTTATCATTTTTGATTACTGACAAAAATGTCGCTTAAATTAGCGACATTTTATAAGTTATTAGAAAATAGTATTATCAATAAAAAAAATTAAGACACGGCCTTCAATTTTCTTAAGGTTGATTTTTCCATTTTTCCTTCAGCATATTTTTTGGTGACTCTTAATTTTTTCTCATTACCACCTGGCATTTCAAACATGGCATCTGTTAAGATGGCCTCACATAAAGATCTTAAGCCACGAGCTCCTAATTTATACTCAACAGCTTTCTCAACAATATATCCTAATGCTTTTTCATCGATTGAAAGCTCAATATCATCCATTTCAAAAAGCTTTTCATATTGCTTAATAATAGCATTTTTAGGCTCGGTTAAAATGGCACGTAAGGTACCTGCATCTAACGGATTCATATAGGTCAACACTGGTAAACGCCCAATAATTTCAGGAATCAAACCAAAACTTTTTAAATCACTCGGAATAACATACTGCAACAAATTCTTTTCGTCAACTCGATCTTCATTTTTAGAAGCACTATAACCCACAGCTTGCATATTTAAACGCTTGCTAATTATTTTATCAACTCCGTCAAAAGCACCACCCGCAATAAATAAAATATCACGTGTATTGACTTCAACAAATTTTTGATCGGGATGTTTTCTACCTCCTTTAGGCGGTACATTTACCACTGTACCCTCTAATAATTTCAATAAGGCTTGTTGTACACCTTCACCCGAGACATCTCTTGTAATTGAAGGATTATCTCCTTTTCTGGCTATTTTATCAACTTCATCAATAAAAACAATCCCTTTTTCAGCTTTTTGCACATTATAATCGGCTGCTTGTAATAACCGTGTTAAAATTGTTTCAACATCTTCACCAACATAACCAGCTTCTGTCAATACCGTAGCATCAACAATACAAAAAGGTACATTTAACATTTTAGCAATGGTTCTTGCCAATAAGGTTTTACCAGTACCCGTTTCACCGACCAACATGATATTACTTTTCTCAATTTCAACATCATCTTTTTTGGTATCAGGTTGTAATAGACGTTTATAATGGTTATAAACAGCAACTGACAATACTCTTTTTGATTGCTCTTGCCCAATAATATACTGGTCTAAAAAGGCTTTGATTTCTTGAGGTTTTTTTAATATTAACTCACCTGACAGGCCTTTTGCGTCAGTATCAAGAACTTCTTCTATCACCAATCCGTGAGCTTGCTCAATACATCTATCACAAATATGAGCGTCTAAACCAGCAATCAATAAATTGGTTTCTGATTTTTTTCGTTTACAAAACGAACATTCTAATTCTTCTTTCTTTGCCATACTCTTTTCTGTAAGGATTAAATACTAAAACAGTAAATCTTAAATTTTATTATGAATTTCTAATCAAAACTTCATCTATCATTCCATATTTCTTAGCTTCATCAGCTTTCATCCAATAATCTCTATCAGAATCATGGTGAACTTTTTCCATGGTTTGGCCAGAGTGTTTTGATATAATTTGATACAACTCATCTTTTAATTTTAAAATCTCTCTAGTTGTAATTTCAATATCAGAAGCCTGTCCTTGTGCACCACCTAAAGGTTGGTGAATCATGATACGAGAATGCGGTAATGCAGAACGTTTTCCTTTAGTGCCTGCACACATTAGCACAGCACCCATAGATGCTGCCATACCAGTACAAATAGTTGCTACATCTGGTTTTATAAACTGCATAGTATCATAAATACCTAAACCTGCATAGACTCCTCCTCCAGGAGAATTGATATAAATTGAAATGTCTTTTGAAGCATCTACACTTTCTAAAAACAATAATTGAGCCTGAATAATATTGGCAACATAATCGTCAATACCAGTTCCTAAAAAGATAATTCGATCCATCATTAAACGTGAAAACACATCAAAAATGGCAACATTCATCTTGCGTTCTTCAATAATATTTGGGGTTAAACCTGTAGGGTACATAGCACTGACCATTTTATCATAGTACATACTGTTAATTCCTTGGTCTTTTATGGCGTATTTTTTAAACTCTTCTCCGTAATTCATTGTTTGTGTTTTATTTATTATAAGACGGTAAATATACTAACAAATTACGAATTAATTTAAATTAGAATTTCTCAATAAGAATACAAAATATCCTTTCATAAAAAAACCGCCACAAAAAATTGAGGCGGTTTCATATTTCTTAAATAAAGTCTTATTTATAAACCTCTTTTACAAAATCATCAAAAGAAACTTCTTTAACTTTTAGTTTCATATTTCCCTTAAAGAAATTAAGTAATTTTTGACTCATTAATTGTTCTGACAAACGCTTTACTTCATCTTGATTACTTAAAACTCTATCTGCAATTTCATCAAGCTCTTTCTCTTCTGGGTTTGTATTACCATATTGAGCCATTTGACTTTTGATAAAACCTTTTGAAAATTCTTTCAACTCTTCAAAGGTTACTTGTAAATTATTATCTTTAGAAATCTTACCTTCAATCAATTGATAACGCAATCCTTTTTCAGATCTATTATACTCTTCTGCTGCTTCTTCTTTTGTTAATTCTTTTTCACCTGCCACGGCAATCCATTTTTGTAGAAATTCAGCTGGCAAATCAAACTTTGTGTTTTCAATTAAACTTTCAGTTACTGCATTTAACAATTGTTGATCTGATTGTTGTACAAATTGATTTTCTGCATCTTCTTTCAAACGTTTTTTGAATTCTTTCTCATCAGACACTGCATCTTTACCAAAAAGTTTGTCAAACAATTCTTGATTTAGTTCGGCTGGCTCAGTTTCAGAAATTTCTTCAACAGTAAACTTCACTTCAATATTCAAACCATGTACATCATCATGTGAAACCCCTAAATGGTTTTGCAATAAGTGATCATCTGTAAATAACCCTTTTGTTTTTAACGTAATCACATCACCTACTTGAGCTCCAATAAATAATTTTACATTAGCCTTTCCTTTAATCTTATCTAATTTAAAAGTAGATTTTTTATCAATTTCTTTTTCTTCATTTACAAAAGTTCCAGTAACATTAGAATTTTCAGCCACTTTAGTTTGAGAAATGATCTTTCCATAACGCTCTTGAATGTTTACAATCTGATCATCAATCATTTTTTTATCAGCTTCAATCTTATAATGTAAGATTGCCTTTTTAGGCTGTAAATTCACCTCAAATTCTGGTGCCAAACCAACTTCAAATTCAAAAGAAAATTGATCAGTATCCCAAGAAAAATCTTCTTGAGCTTTAGGAATAGGATTTCCTAAAATATCTAATTTTTCTTCAACTAAAAATTTACTTAAAGATTCTTGCAGTAATTTATTTACCTCATCTATCAATACAGGTTTTTCATATTGCTTTTTTACCAAACCCATAGGCACATGCCCTTTTCTAAACCCAGGTATATTTGCCTTTTTACGATAATCTTTTAAGATTTCAGCAACCTTGCTTTGATAGTCTTCTTGAACAATATCAATTTTTACAATAGCATTTAAAGCATCTACATTTTCTTTAGTAATATTCATTTTAAAATTCTTTTCTTTGGTTAAAATAAAGCATCTTGCTTTTGCGGGTGCAAAATTAGTAAAAAATTCTTTAAATCATTAGTCTAACTTGTTTTGTTTTAGTGTTTTTAGAATAATCCTCCTTATAAAATTTGCTCACCTATTTTTAGGCACTATCTTTGTCATTGGTCAACTAAAAACCTGAGACTAATAAAATGGATTTATTTTTAGATTACACAGACAAACAAATAATTAACACTACGATTAAAATTTCAGGTTCTAAAAGCGAATCGAATAGACTGTTGATTTTACAACAATTCTATACTAACTTAAATTTAGAAAACGTTTCTGATTCTGATGATTCTGTACATTTAATTCACGCCTTAAAATCAGATAAAAAAATAGTTGATATTGGTCACGCAGGTACTGCAATGCGTTTTTTAACAGCCTATTTTGCAGTAAAAGAAGGAAGAGAAACCATACTCACAGGTTCTGAACGCATGCAAAATAGACCTATTAAAATTTTAGTTGATGCTTTACGGATGCTCGGTGCTGAGATTGAATATATTGATAAAGAAGGCTACCCTCCTCTTAGGATAAAAGGAAAAAAAATTACCAAAAATAAAGTTTCTATTAAAGGAAATGTAAGTAGTCAATACATTTCTGCTTTGGTATTAATCGCTACAAATTCTGAAAACGGATTAGAAATTGAATTACTTGAAGAAATTACATCAAGACCTTATTTAGAAATGACCTTAGATTTATTACATCAAATAGGAATTTCTACTTCTTGGAGAGAAAATACAATTTTTACCTCGCCTCAATCATCAATTGCAAGCAAAACTATCACTGTCGAATCTGACTGGAGCTCTGCTTCCTATTTTTATAGCCTAATTGCACTTAGTCAAGTCGGAAAGACAATAACTCTATCTTCTTATCATAAAAAAAGTCTACAAGGTGACAGTTGCTTGGCTGAAATTTACCAAAATTTCGGAGTGGAAACCAAGTTCAACACCAACGCAATCACACTCACTAAAACAGACAAAAAACCAAAACTTGAAACTCTAAATTTAATCAACGCTCCTGATATTGCACAAACTATTGTGGTTACTTGTTTCGGATTAGGTATTGCTTGCGATTTAACAGGATTACATACCTTAAAAATTAAAGAAACTGATCGATTGGTTGCTTTGCAAAATGAACTTCAAAAATTTGGTGCTCAAATTGATATTACCGATAAAAGCCTACATTTAAAACCCTCATCAATTCTACACAAAAACTGTATTATAAAAACATATAATGACCATAGAATGGCAATGGCATTTGCACCTTTAGCATTAAAAACACCTTTTACCATTGAAAATGCTGATGTAGTCACAAAATCTTATGTGAATTTTTGGAAAGATTTAGATCAGTGTTTTTCAATTTTATAGCACTTAACACAATCATTTTACTACTTTTAAGTTTATATTAGACAATCATTAAAAGGTCAAACAACCTATCTTTCAATAAGTTTAGATATCGTTTGATTTAAGCAATTGTAAAAGTCAAACCCATGAAAGCTAAAATCATACTTTATTGTTATCTATTATTTTTAGGATTATCTGCCTGTAATAAAGATGAAGGAAACCTCTCATCAGAAGCTAGCCTTAAAACTATTTCATTTTTAAAAAGTAACAATCCGAATTTATCAGCAGATATTCAATTAGAAATTGTTGATAATAAAATTACAGGCAGTGTACCCCTTAAGGTTTCTCTTAACGGACTGATAGCAACTTTTGATTATACGGGTAAAGATATTAAGATAGGAGACATTCGGCAAATTAGCGGAACCACCACCAATAACTATTTAGAAATTTTAACATACAGCATTATTGCAGAAAACGGAACTTCCCATAATTATAACGCAGATATCTCTAGATTTACGGGTTTGCCATTAATTTTTATTACCACTGATAATGGAGTGTTAATCGATTCAAAAGAAGAATATAGACCAGGGGATGTAGAAGTTATTGGTAGGGGTTTTGACAATCTAAATGTAAAAATGAAAATTAGAGGTAGAGGAAATTCTACGTGGTGGATAGGTAAAAACGCAAAAAAACCTTACCAAATGAAACTCACTAGCAAAGCCAAATTCTTAGGAATGCCAAAAGATAAAAAGTGGATTTTCTTAGCTGAATATTCTGACAAAACCTTAATGCGAAATAGAATAGGTTTTGAATTTGGATATCTAAGCAATTTAGATTGGACTCCATCTAGTGTCTATGCTGAAGTCATAGTAAATGGTAAATATGATGGTACTTACCATATCACACAAAAAGTAGAAGAATCAAAAAACAGAGTAAATATTGGTGATGATGGCTATTTACTAGAAATTGATCAATTACACAGATTAGATGATAATGATGTCTACTTTTATTCTTCAAAATTTTTGATAAATATAAAAGAGCCTAAACTTGTAAAAAACGATACAAAATATAACTATATTAAAACATACATTAGTGATTTCGAAACTGCATTGTATGGTGCTAATTTTAAAGATCCAAATTTAGGATATGCAAAGTTTATTGATGTAAATAGTTTTATTGACTGGTATTTAATCAATGAAATTGTTAAAAATCAAGATGCACGGTCATTCTCTAGTATTTATATGAATATAATTCCAGGAGAAAAATTAAAAATGGGTCCCTTATGGGATTTCGATTTAGGCTTTGGCAATGTTGACTATGATGTGTCTGAACACCCCACAGGTTTTTGGATAAAACTTAATCCTTGGTTAAAAAGAATGTTTCAAGACCCAGCTTTTGCTAGTAAAGTAAAAGAAAGATTTGCTTACTACCGCCAAAATGAAGCTCATATTTTAGAAACCATAGATAAAACTTCAGCATATTTAAATAATTCTCAATATGAAAATGATCAAGTGTGGCATACCTTAGGAATCAGAATTTGGCCTAACCCAGTTTGGTTTGATACTTACTCAGAAGAGGTTAATCATTTAAAAGAATGGCTTACTACTAGAATGAACTGGTTAGATGAGAATTTGTAAAAGTAAAAAGTGATTTTTATCTTTATTTTATAGGGAATATAAACTTCTTAATCTTGAATGAAAATAAATTATATCCTATTCTATTTTTAAAGTCCTAATACAAAGACAACCCTTCTTGTCAAGAATTTTATTTCTGAGATTAATGCTTTGACAGAAAAATATAAAGTTAAAACAAATAAAAAAATTCTTTTTAAAAGGAGAACAAATTGTTATTGCTTCAACCGATGATTTAGAAATTAACTTACAAGTTTATGCCGATTGCAAAATATTTTCGTTTTACAAACTCATTCAAAATAACGCTTTACTCACTCAAAACAACACTTTACTCATTATTGATTTTATACTACTTAATGGTTGAATAGATTTGGTCTATTAAATCATTAAAAACCAAGAATATGAAAAATCAATTTAGCTTAGAAATCAAAACACCTTGTTTAGAAAATTTCAACAAATTCAAGCCAACTCCCAATGGTGGCTTTTGTGACTCTTGTCATACAGAAGTAATTGACTTTACCAAAATGAGCCCTCAAGAGATTACGGCTTATTTTAAAAATAAAAATACAAAAGACACCTGCGGTAAGTTTAATACACAGCAACTAAAAACCTATAAAAGTTACCCTGCACAAGAAAAAAAAATCAATTTTTTTAAAAATATTGGACTTGCCTGCTTGGCCTTGTTTGTAGGAAGTACCTTACAGGCACAAACCACAAAACAACATATAGAAAATTTAGATGATAAACCATCAAAAACGATAACTACAAATTATAAAAAAGACATTCTTGTAAAAGGAAATGTGTCTGATGAATTAGGCCCTTTACCAGCAGTTAGTATTCTGTTAGAAGGGACAACAATTGGTGCAAAAACTGATTTTGATGGTAATTTTGAATTTCCACAAAAGCTAAAAAAAGGAGATGTGTTGGTTTTTAGTTTTATTGGTATGGCATCGCAAAAAGTTATTATTGAGAATACAAATTCGGCATCAAAAATTGAATTGCAAGTAAATATGGAAATGGATTCTTGCATGCTTTTAGGGAAAGTTGCTGTAAAAGAAGTGTATCAATCAAAAAAGTAGCATAAAATGAAAAACAGCTTCCTTTTATTGATTTTCGTCTATACTATTAGTAATGGGCAAGTAGCAGATTTTAAAGCAATTGATTTTACCAGAGCCGATCATATTGCTAAATTAAATGAAGGTGCAAGTTTGACTAATTTACCACTACTTGCTCATAATCTTACGCAAAAACTTCCCACTAAAGTGGAAAAATTCAGAGCGATCTATACTTGGGTGTGTACGAATGTTACGGGTGACATCAATCAAACGAATAAAATTTCTAGAAAAAGGAAAAAGCATAAAAATGATAGCCTTGCTTATATAAAATGGAATACCGATTACAAAAAAATTGCTTTTAAGAAGTTAGTAAAACACAAAAAAACAATGTGTACAGGCTATGCCTACCTCATTAAAGAATTGTGTTTTTTAGCAGATATAGAATGTGAAATTATTGATGGATTTGGAAGAACAGTATCTGCAAATATAGAACGCCTTGAACTCTTAAACCATTCGTGGAATGCTGTAAAATTAAACAATAAGTGGTATTTATGTGATGCCACTTGGTCTAGTGGCTATGTAATTGCTGATGCTATTTTTGTAAAAGATTATAATGAAGGTTATTTTTTAACTGAACCTTTATTATTTGCAAAAAACCATTATCCTTTACATAAAAAATGGCTGTTAAATGAAACATTGATAACTACGAAATTTAGGGCATCACCATTGGTATATGGTGAAGCATTTAAACATAAAATAATACCCATACTACCAGAAAAAATGAATGTTACTGTAAATAAGAACTCTGAACTGAATTTTAGTTTTAAATCTTTAAAAAATAGTTTAACAGATAAAATTTCTTTGGTACGCTTTTCTGGAAGTAATGAAAAGAATTTAGCCATTACCCAACTTAAAAAAGAAGGTAAATTGATACAGTTTACCCACAAATTTAAACACAAAGGATCTTATGATGTCCATTTAAAAATAGATAAAGACATTGTAGCAACCTATACCATACATGTACTATAATACAGAATCTGTCTTACTCTAATAAAATTATGAGTTTAGTATTTCGATAACTCAAAGTTACGACACCTTGTTCTGCTTTTCGGTTAAAAATGATAAATACTAGGCTAATGTGTATCTTTAATGATTCACTAATCTTTACAGCTCATCAAATAATGAAATACAGCTCGTTTTTGCAAGAATTTGAGCCGAATTGAGTATGTTTGTGAGCTAAATAGTGTAAAATGGAAACACACAACTTAATTTTGGACTTTATTAAATTAAATTCTGAATGCTCATCAAATGATATTTATAAAGGGATCAGTTCAACTAAGAGTCTTGCTACAATAAAAAGAAATTTATCAAAGTTAATTGAGGAAAACCTAATAGTATCTGTTGGAAGAGGAAAATCAACAAGGTATAAACTATCTCTAAATTTTTCTTTATTAGAACCTGTTGATATTGAAAAATATTACAAAAAGGAAATTGATGAAAGAAAGATAAATGAAGAATTTAATTATTCTTTAATTAGCGATGTACTCCCTAACATTGAATTATTTACACTAGTAGAAAAAGACAAATTAAATACACTTCAAAAAGAATTTGAGAATAACATTTCAGCACTAAACGAATTTGAAAAAAACAAAGAATTAGAGCGATTAGCTATAGATTTAAGTTGGAAATCATCACAAATTGAAGGAAATACATATTCATTACTTGAAACAGAACGCTTGTTAAAAGAAAAGGAGACAGCCAAAGGAAAATCTAAAGAAGATGCTATTATGCTATTAAATCATAAAGAAGCAATCGATTTTATTCTCGAAAATCCAGATTATTTATTTCCTTTGAATATTTCTAAAATTGAAGATATACACAGCATTCTAACTAAAGAATTAGCTGTCGGTCGAAATATTAGGAAGAGACGTGTTGGTATTTCTGGAACAAATTTTAAACCTATTGATAATGAATTTCAAATTAGAGAAGCATTATCAGTAATGTGTGAATTGATAAATAAAAAAGATAGTGTATTTGAACAAGCATTACTTGCTTTACTTTTAATTTCATATATACAACCATTTGTAGATGGAAATAAAAGAACTGCAAGAATTGTAAGTAATGCTTTACTTGTAAATAAGAAGTACTGTCCAATTTCTTTTAGAACAGTAGATGGTATAGATTATAAGAAAGCAATGTTACTATTTTATGAAAAGAATAATATTACCCATTTTAAACAACTCTTTATAGAACAATATGAGTTTGCAGTAAAAACATATTTCTAAGCCTTTTTAGATTAAAGCGAAAATTAGAGGTTCTATAATACAAAATATAAGAATAAGGCTGTTCATTGCAATTCATTTCTTGACACTTAATGACAACAATCTTCGAATATAAAAATACAAATAGCCCTATTCTTAATAAACAATCACTTCAATTACCATATTAAATGCCCTTTTTATTTAAAAATGATACCTTGCGGTTTTATGGTTGTTAAGTTAATATTGTGTACAATTAAAAAATAGAATTTGAAGTATAATATATTTTTACAAAATCAATATGGCTCGTCTAATATTCTAAATGTAGATAGAAGTGAATTAGAAAAAATAATTGATGTCTATAAATACGGAAAGGATTCACTTTTTATTAAAGGGAAAAAATATTTATTTCATAAACTAATTGAAATTCAAATATTTACATTTGAACATGAACAGATTACAAGCGAAGAGGACTTATTAGGTTTTTGTAAACAAAATAACTTAATTGATTCTGGAATTTTTGGGCTTGGAGAATATCTTCCTGTTAAAACATTACAACACTTTGGAAAACGAATTACAGATATATTTATAACAGACAATTATGGGTGTTTAAAAGAAACTAAAATAGAAGTTCCTGTTAAAGAAACTTATGTTGACCTAGACCGAATCAACGAAATTACAAATTTGGATAATGATAGTTTTGATTTTACAAAGCTTATCGCTTTTTTAAAAGAACTAAATTCTTCATATTTTAATAGTTCATATTTATCAATTCCGCTATTAGTTAGAGCAATCATTGACCACATTCCGCCAATATTTGGAAAAGAAAAATTTGCAGAAGTATGTAATAATTATGGTTCTCGTAGTTTTAAAGAGAATATGAATAATTTAAATAATTCAAGTAGAAAAATAGCTGACTCTTTTCTTCATTCACGAATTCGAAAACAAGAGAATTTACCGAATATAACACAAATTAATTTTAGAAATGATTTAGATGTGTTACTTCAAGAAATTGTGAGGATTAAAAAAAATTAACTATACGTAATATAGAATTAATTACTGAGTCTACTCATTAAAATTCTGCTGGTTTTCTTTTCGGTTTGTAGTTGCTTAATCAACGGAACAAAACCATCCACAAACCGTCAGACTATACATTAACCTCTTTTGAGTACTTTTGTATTCGGATAGTGGTAGGTAAAAAAATCAAATACACAATTCTCAGCAACTTGATTTTTGTTGTTACACAAACTCCCGTTATACGTCATAAATAAATAAGCCTTGAATTCAAAAAAAAAAAATGAATAAGAAAACTTTAATATTAATAATAATTTTGGTTGTTAGTATAATGGGATTTCTAAAACTGAACAATGATTTGTTAATGTTATGGAATACAAACAAAGTGAATGTTAGGATTGAAAAACCATTATCATTAAGTAAAGTAAAAATTGAATTCGGAATTGGTGTTAATACTATAAATCGACGAAATGATTTGGACTTATTCTCAAATAGAAATAAATATACAATAATTTATAACGGACAAAATCAAAATCAGATATTTAATGGTTATGGAGAGAATGATTTTCTAATTACTTATAATAATGAATACTACCTGTCTTTTAGACAATTCAAATTTAATAAGCGACATCAACATAAATATAACTTTAAATTTTACAAAAAAGAAAATAAAATATTCTTAAAAGTAAAAATTGAAGGAAAAGACAGAATGAACTTTGATAGAAAAATGCTAAAAATAAAAGATACCGAAAAAACACGCGTGTAATACATCTATTAATAGTGTAGGATGTCGATATAATATGATTGAATTAATTAAAAGTAAAAAAAACGAACGCACAACATTAACTATATTTAATGCTGCTAATTGATATAACCTCGAAATTTGGCGAATTTTCATAAAGCTTTAGAAAATCTTACACGCACCGCTCAAAACGCCAAAAAAGTGCTAATTTACTTTAAATGAGTAAGCCGCTTTTGTATAAAATATAAAGAATATAAACTCATAATCAACGTTATAGCAATAGACTAAAAATCTATTTTAACGAATATTTAATAGCTATTCATTAAAAAACAGCTAATTTAGCATTGTGTTAAAACAAATTTTACATAAAACAGGTTCAATTCTTCTAGCATTTATCGTGCTCTTTTCATCGTTTTCTTTTACGGTGCATCAGCATATATGTGGCGGTG
>JAMONB010000145.1 GCA_027066745.1 Flavobacteriaceae bacterium | reverse complement strand
TGCCAAATGCAATTTACTAACAATAATTCCTGATACATCATAAATACTGTCTCTAATTTTTAATGCTTTATAAAATAAATTTTCGACCTCAATGGTATCTTTTAATTTGTACTTACTATATGCCAAATTATCTAGCAATATGGCAAATAATTTGGTGTTATTTACTTTTAATTTATTCTCATTTAATGCTTGTCGGTAATACCTGATTGCCTTTTTATAGTCGTTTTTATTTTCATAAACTACTCCTATATTATTCAATGTATTTGGCCTAAATGTATTTTCGCTTTCTATATTTTCTTCATAGTCTAAGGCCTTATTATGGTAAAACAGAGCCTTGTCATATTCTTTCAATTCATTGAATATGATTCCTAAATTATTATAACACCTATACAATTGTTTATTTTTGCTTAAAGGTTTTAACAATTCTATTGCTTTTATGGTAGTTACCTCACTGCCAATATAATCTTTAGAGCCTGATTGAATAATTGCCATATTTAACAACATTCTACCAGAACGAGAGTTATTATTTAAGCCTTCATAAATTTTTTGTGCTTTTGAATAGGCATAATAGGCACTATCATTCACCTCATACCTGTCATAAAAATTACCTAAATCCCAATAATCATAAGCTAAGGTTGTAGAGTCTTTCAATTGAATAGACAAGTTGATTGTCAATTTATTTAGCTTTCTAAAAGATAAAGAGTCATCTAGCCTGTAATAATTTAATGCCAATTTTGAAAAATATACATTTTGTAATGAATCGTTACTTTGGTGTATGGCAAGTTGATAGGCTCTACCTAAATACTCTTTTCTTTCTTGAATACCCAATGATTTATTTCTTGCCAACTTCATCCAACTAAAAACACTATCGATTTCCTGTTTATAATTCTCTTTACTTTCAATAGGGTTATTGTCAATAGCAAAGAGCCATAAAAGTAATGGAATAGAAAAGTAGAGATATTTCAATGCTGTTAGGTTTTAATTATAATGACAAAGCTATCTTATTTTAATTAAAAAACCCTAAGCAATATACTTAAGGTTTATTCTTCTTTATAAAAAAGTAGTTTTTAGTCTTCATCATCTCTTTGCGACACTTCGTTACCTTGATTGCCTGGTCCATCTTCTGCCATTGTTGTTATGGTTGCTGTTTGACTATTGCTTGTGGTTGCATTTGCATTTGCAGGATAGAAAGCCAATGTAAGTACGAATAATGCTAAAATATTTTTTAAGTTTTTCATGATCTAATATGGTTTATATGGTTAAAAAGTTTTTAAGTGTAAAAAGTTACCCAATAATAATTAGGTGAAATAATTACGTTAATCTGTAACGCATTAAATTAAGTGAAGCTTCAATTTCTTTGGCTAAAGTAGTACAGAACACTAGAGTTTACTAGGTATTTACTGAGAATATAGTAGATGATATGCTTTTAAGGGTAGATGACCCACTTTTGAGGGTAGATGAACAAATTGTGGTTAATTCAACGTGAGTTCGACATATTGACAATTACAATCACCTGTTAATTAGATGTTTAATTACTAAATGTCATTCAGCCCCGAAAATTCGAGAGTAATGAGGGACAAGTGAAGTGAAGAATCTCAATTAATTTTAATAGAGATTTCTCCTACGTTGGAATGACACAATGTTGATAGTTTATACATTTATCAATTTATAGGAGTTTTTGGTTATATAGAACTCATGTTAATTTAGAGATAGTAATGATTTTTTAGATAACGCTTTTTCTAAAACTATAACATTCTCTTTATATGATTTTGAAAATGGAATAGAAATATTTTTCTGTCTAATAGAACATTTAGACTTGCCAAAATTAATTCTAGAAACATAATTTTGATTTACAATATAACTATTATGTATTCTTGTAAAGCTATCAGGTAATGACTCTTCAAAAAATTTTAGTGTTTTAAAAGCTGCCACTTTACTTCCGTCATTCATAAAAAAATCTGTGCAATTATTGTCTGCTTTTAAAAATAGTATTTCTTCTATTTCAATAAAACGGTAATCTCTATTAGATTTTAAACATAAGGTATTTAAAGATACTTTTGGCTTAAGACTTAACCTTGCTACTAATTTACGCAATTCAAAAGTACTAACAGGTTTTAATATATAGTCTAAAAAACCACTTTTTATACAGTTAAAAGCCTGATTGGTATTTTTTGATAAGGCAATAAAGTAAGGTAACTCTTCACAATACTTATGTAATTCATTTACAAAGTTAAAAGCAACATGAAAATTATTATCTATTTGATCAACATTAATAAACACAAAATCGGGCATATACTCTAAAATAATATCTAAGGATTGATCTTTACAACTAGACACACCTACACATTTATAATCAGAAATTTTCTCAAAATATTTTTCTATTTCCTTAATTGTAGATTGCTCACTTTCAATAATAGAGTACTTGTACAGCATAACGGAGTTGTTTAATCACAAAATTACATTGTAAAATTTGGATTACGTTACGGGTTTTTTGAAAATAATTACGGGTTTTTTGAAAATAATTACGGGTTTTTAAAAAAAATGTGCGGTTTTTTTAGGGATAAAATTCTAATTATCATACTATCTTTACCAAAGAATTAGTTAAAATATTATGATCAGCTAAACATTGTATTAAAAACCCACATGCCAAAATATTCTTCTCTTCATGTTTCTCTTATTACCAAATACATCTTCATGTTTGAAATTATTTTGGCGGGTTTTGTTTTCCTACAAATTATAATTTGATGTTAAAAAAGAATTGCGAATAATTCTCTCTTCTTAACAAGGAAAACGATAAAAGAGGCTTCTAAAGCCTCTTTTATTTTTTGTTTTATCATTATCTTTTACTAATATTTATTTAAAGAAAGAATCAACAAACTCTATTTTATTAAACACTTGTAAATCTTCAATACCTTCACCAACTCCAATATATTTAACTGGTATTTTAAACTGATCAGAAATACCAATAACCACACCTCCTTTAGCCGTACCATCTAGCTTGGTAACTGCTAAAGAAGTAACTTCTGTAGCTAAACTAAATTGTTTGGCTTGTTCAAAAGCATTTTGCCCTGTAGAACCATCTAAAACCAATAAGACTTCATGAGGAGCGTCATCAATTACTTTTTGCATTACACGTTTAATTTTTGTAAGCTCATTCATTAAATTCACTTTATTATGTAAACGCCCAGCAGTATCAATAATAACAACATCAGCATTTTGGTTTACTGCAGACTCTATTGTATCAAAAGCCACAGAAGCAGGGTCACTACCCATTTTCTGTTTTACTAAAGGCACCTCTGACCTAGTAGCCCAAACCTCTAATTGATCTATAGCAGCCGCTCTAAATGTATCTGCTGCACCTAAAACAACTTTTAATCCTTGCTTTTTAAATTGTGCCGCCAATTTACCAATTGTTGTAGTTTTACCCACTCCATTAACACCTACAACCATTATCACATAAGGCTTTTTGTGAGTAGGAATATTAAACTCAGTTTCATTACCTATATTTGTTTCAGCTAACAATCCTGCAATTTCTTCACGAAGTATTTTATTCAATTCATCAGTACCTAAGTACTTATCTTCGGCAACTCTAGCTTCAATTCTGTCAATAATTTTTAAGGTTGTTGCAACACCTACATCAGAAGAAACCAATACTTCTTCTAAATTATCTAAGACATCATCATCTACTTTTGATTTACCTGCAACTGCCTTAGAAAGCTTAGAAAAAAATGTAGTCTTACTTTTCTCTAGACCTTTGTCTAAGGTTTCTTTTTTTTCTTTTGAAAATATTCTTTTAAATAAACTCATGGTTATAGTTATTGAGTTACGAGTTATTATAATTTATTAGCATCAGGCATTCCTATCTAAATCAAAACAAAGATAAAAAAGAAAAGCTACTTTCAGTAACGAAAGTAGCTTTTCTATATATTATAAGTACGAGATTATTTACTAAAAAAATCGTTTACTTTAGAAGGATCCATAACTGATTCTACAAAAGAGTAAGCTCCTGTCTTAGAAGATTTTACCATTTTAACTGCTTTAGTTAATCTTTTTGAACCCGTTTGTAATGATGCTACTGATTTCTTTGCCATAACTATTTAATTTCTTTGTGAATTGTCATTTTCTTTAAGATAGGATTGAATTTTTTTAATTCCATTCTATCAGGAGAATTCTTTTTATTCTTCGTTGTAATATACCTAGAAGTACCTGGCTTACCACTTTCTTTGTGTTCAGTACACTCTAATATAACTTGAATTCTATTTCCTTTACTCTTTGCCATTGTATAATATTATTTTAGAAAGCCATTTGCTTTGGCTTCTTTAATTACAGCAGAAATGCCTTTTTTATTGATGTTTTTTAAAGCTGAAGCAGATATTTTTAAAGTAATCCACTTGTCTTCTTCAGGAATATAAAAACGCTTTTTCATTAAATTAGCGTTAAATTTTCTTTTGGTTTTATTCATAGAATGAGAAACATTATTCCCTACCATGGCTTTTTTCCCAGTTAACTCACAAACTCTTGACATTTTCTAAACTTTAAATTTGTTATTTCTAAACGAGGTGCAAAAATAACAAATTAATTTTATTAACAAACAATTTTTTAGTCTTTTTAATACATTTCACTAAGAATAAGTAAAATTGCTTTTACTCTATAGGTTTAACAGTTCCTTTCTCAACAATTCTAAAGATTTAATAGTAGCACGTTCAACTACTTTCTCTCTTGGCTGGCCAAAGTTATACTCTTTTGTAATTATTGAATTCGGTGTTGCTATACTTATAAAAACTACACCTATAGAGGTATCTGTTTTATCTGTTGTTGGCCCTGCATTTCCTGTAACTGAAATAGCATAATCAGTAGCATATAATAGTTGAATTCCTTTTGCCATTTCTTCTGCTACAGCCTTACTAACTACAGAATGTTTTTTTATAGTTTCAGGTAAAACACCCAAAACAGCTGTTTTTATACGTTCATTATAACTCACAATTGATCCTATAAAATATTTTGAAGCTCCAGCAACAGAAGTAATACTTTTAGCAATAGCACCACCTGTACAACTTTCTGCAGTAGCCAAAGTCAGTTTCTTTTCAATTAAAAGTTTACCAATAGTTGATTCAAGAGATTCATCCTGATCAAAACCTACTATAATATCTTTAATTAAAGGAGTCAATATTTTTAATTCTCTTTCTAAAATAGATTCTAATTTCTCCTTATTTTTGCCTTTTGCAGTCAATCGCAAACGTGTTTTTCCATAAGATGGTAAATAGGCCAACTTAATTTCACTTGGCAAATTACTTTCCCATGTTTCTAATCGCTTTGCTATTTTACTTTCACCCATACCGTAAGTGACTATGTTTTTATGAAAAATAAAAGGTAAATCAAACGTTTGCTGAAGTTTTGGCAAAACACTAGAGAGCATCAAGCCTTTCATTTCATTTGGCACACCTGGCATTGAGACAAATACCTTTTCACCTTTACCAAACCACATTCCAGATGCTGTACCTAAATAATTTTTAAGAATTTTTGCTTTATTTGGCAATAGAGCTTGTTGCAAATCTAAATCGGTATATTGATAGTTGATTTTTGCAAAAAGTTCTTTGATATGTTGCTGAATATCTACATTAATTTTCAATTCATCATCAAAATACTCGCAAAGGGTACGCTTGGTAATATCATCTTTAGTTGGTCCTAATCCACCAGTTAAAATAATAATATCAGCATTCTCTTCGGCTTCTTTAATAGACTTTAATATATGTGTTTTATCGTCTTGAACTGAAGTGATTTGATATACTGACACTCCTATTTTATTTAATTCTTTGGCTATAAATACCGAATTGGTATCTAAAATTTGACCTATAAGAATTTCATCTCCTATCGTTATTATTTCTGCCTTCAATCTCTAGATTTTAAATTTTATTAATTTACACCAAAATTAAACATATAATGCCGTATAAAACAGTTTCTTTTTCACAATATTATTGTTAAAATAATGTACCGTAACTATGACTATGCTAAAATATTTTGTCTCAATCTTGCAAAAATAATAGCTATTTTATTTTACGACATCAAATATTTAAATTGGTATTATTTCCATTTTTTAAATGGAAGCTTAACCAACATAGAGTTATAATACTTCAACTCTCCAGTAACTTCTTCACCCAACCAATCTGGCTTTTTATAAACCTCTTCTTCTGAAGACAATTCAACTTCAGCAATTACCAAACCTTCATTCTCTTTATAAAACTCATCAACTTCAAAAGTGTGGTTCTCAAACACTACATCAAAACGAGTTTTCTCAATAACACCAGGCTCACAAATACTTAATAACTCATTTGCTTCATTTACAGAAATTTCTTTTTCCCATTCATAACGAGAAACTCCAGATTTATTTCCTAATCCTTTTACAGTAATAAAACCTTGATCTCCTTTAATGCGGATACGTACTGTTCTTTCAGGAACAGAAGATAAAAAACCTTGTACAATACGGGTATTTTTATAGGATGCTAATTTATAAGCATCATTTTTCACTAAGAACTTCCTTTCTATCTCTAATGCCATAAAAATTATTTTATTTTCACTCTAAAAGCTTCCTTATCTTCAATCTTTCCAATTAAAACATCATTCGAATCAACCTTACCAACACCTGCTGGCGTTCCTGTAAAAAGTATATCTCCTTTTTTTAAGGTAAAAAACTGAGAAACATAAGCTATTAGCTCATCAATATTCCATAACATAGCATTTGTGTTTCCATCTTGGACCACATCCTCATTTTTCAATAATTGAAATTGTAAGTTTACTAAGTCAAACTGTTCTTTAGCATAAAATTCTCCTACAATAGCACTTCCGTCAAAAGCTTTAGATTTCTCCCAAGGCAAGCCTTTTTCTTTAAGTTTAGATTGCAATTCTCTATCTGTAAAATCTATTCCCAGCCCTATTTCATCATAATATTTATGAGCAAATTTGGTCTCAATATATTTACCTACACGATTAATTTTTATCAAAATTTCAACTTCATAATGAATCCCATTAGACCATTCAGGAATGAAGAATGGCATTTTTTTTTGCAAGATTGCAGAGTCAGGTTTTAAAAACACTACAGGTTCTATCGGTCTTTCATTTGCTAGTTCTTCTATATGTTTGGCGTAATTACGCCCAATACAAATTATTTTCATCCCACTTATAACCCTTCTCATTCCGAAGTATTGGGAGGAAGGGAATATTTTTATTAATTAATACTCTTTACAAATAACCTTTTATGGTAACCACTTTTTTTCAAAATTTGGCTTACGCTTTTCTAAAAATGCGTCACGCCCTTCTTTTGCTTCTTCTGTCATATATGCCAATCGTGTAGCTTCACCAGCAAAAACCTGCTGCCCTACCATACCGTCATCAGTTAAATTCATAGCAAATTTCAACATTTTAATTGAGGTTGGTGATTTTTCTAAAATTTCTTGTGCCCATTGGTAAGCAGTTTCCTCTAACTCATCATGAGGTATTACTGCATTGACCATACCCATTTCATATGCTTCTTGAGCAGAATAATTACGTCCTAAAAAGAAAATTTCTCTTGCTCTTTTTTGCCCTACCATTTTAGCCAAATATGCTGAACCATAACCCCCATCAAAACTAGTAACATCTGCATCTGTTTGTTTAAAAATAGCATGTTCTTTACTCGCTAAGGTCAAATCGCAAACGACATGTAAACTATGCCCGCCGCCAACGGCCCAGCCTGGCACAACGGCAATCACAGCCTTTGGCATAAAACGAATTAAACGCTGTACTTCAAGTATATTCAATCGATGCATACCATCTTCACCTACGTATCCTTGATGCCCCCTTGCTTTTTGATCTCCTCCACTACAAAAAGAATAAATTCCGTCTTTAGTTGAAGGTCCTTCAGCAGAAAGTAATACGACTCCAATACTTGTATCTTCTTGTGCATCATAAAATGCATCATACAATTCACTGGTGGTTTTTGGACGAAAAGCATTACGCACATTTGGTCTGTTAAAGGCTATTCTAGCTACTCCATTACACTTTTTATAAGTAATGTCAGTGTATTTTTTTGCAATTTTCCAATCTATCTGTATCATATTTTCCATTTTTATTCGTTTGTAAAGATAGAATTAAGAAAAAGACTAAAAAAATTAGTTTATTTAAAACTCAATAATTAACTAAATTATGAAAAAACTGTACATTAACCTTCTCCTCTTGTTATCTTCTGTAATTACTTTTGGGCAGAATATTCAAATGGAAGCTTTTAAATCTTCTGAATTAAGTGGAGAGATTCACAATAATAGAACTTTAAAAATATATGTTCCTGATTCTTACCAAGAAGACTCTGACAGGGTATATCCACTAGCGATAATACTAGATGCTGAATATTTATTTGACATTTATGTAGCCAACTCTAGACTTTTTGCAGCTAAAGACAAAGCTCCTGAACAAATTGTAGTTGGAATTTTTCAAAATCAAAGAAACGAACGTAAAAAAGATTGTGAAATTGACATGAATAGCATGCTTACTCAATCTAGTTCAAAATTTTATAAGTTTATTAAAAATGAACTGATTGGATATATTGAAGATAATTATAGAATTTCTCCATTTAGAACAATCGTAGGAAGCACTATTACAGCTAATTTTAGCAATTACTTTTTAATAGAACCGACTCCAATTTTTAATGCGTATATCAATATAAACCCAAGCTATTCTAATGATATAGCCGATTTATTTAGAGGAAAAGTACCTACACTAAACTCAAACACCTACTATTACTTAAGTAATGGTAAATACAATGGTGAAGAAAAATCAAAATTAATCGAGACGACCTATTATGTGCTGAAAAATTTTGAAAATGACAAATTCAAATATAAATATGATGAATTTGATCACTCTACAAAAATTTCATCATTAGGTCAATCAATACCTGGTGCTTTGGCTCATATCTTTGATATGTACTCCTCAATTTCTAAAGATGAATTTAGAAATGAAGTCGCAGAATTAAATCCTGCAGAAGCTATAGAATATCTTGAAAAAAAATATGTAGAAATTCAATACTTGTTTGGTGCTAATTTAAAAATTAGACAACGTGACATCTTTGCAATTGAATCAATTATCATTGACAAAGAAGATGGAGCTTACTTAGAAGAGTATGGAAAAATGATCAATCGTTTATATCCTGAATCACCAATTGGAGATTATTATATAGGTCAATATTACGAAACAGGAAATAACTATAAAAAAGCATTGAAATATTATAAAAACGGTTTTGCAAAAATTTCATCAGAAGACCCTAACTCTGATGGATATTATCAAAACGTAGAACGTGTTTTAGCCAAACAAAAAAGTTTAAACGGTGGTAATGAAGTTGATACTGAAGGTGTCGATACTGAAGACACTGGTAAATGAGAGCCAAAAAGCTACTTTAAACGGTAGCTTTTTTTGATTACTTGCCCCTAAGAAATCAGTATCACTCACCTGTTTTAGGCCAGCTCAAGTCAAAAGGATATTTTACAGACACTTTCATAAGCAAACAACTATCTGCATATCAATGAAATAAGTTGTAAATTAGGTAAAATAAGCTCCCAAAAATGAGTGTAGTCCTTAAAATCAGTTTTTTTTAATTACCGAAGTATCCATAATTTGATTCTCTGAGGTTTACATTCGTAGTTATTTTAAGATTAAAGAAAAGCTAAAATAAAATCTATAGAAATACCTTTAGAAAAGTTAATCTATGTTGATGAATTTACCAATGAAGGAAAAGAAGAAGGCAGTTATCGTAGTGAAATTAGCAAATCACGCTAGTTAAAAGAGTTTATATCAGATCTCAAAGATTATTCTACAAAATCATTGACACCTATATTTGAAGAGTACTTATTAAGCACATCTCCTAAAATAATAACGGACAAATGGAGAAAACACTAGCCTTTTAAAAGAAATTTATTTGAATCACGGAAAGAGTTTTAAACAATCATTATGGTTATATCATGGTTGAGAGCAATACCTACTCATGTAATAAATGGTATATATAAGTATACTTTTATGAATTTCATTTTAGAATTAATCGTTCTCAATTTAAAATCAATATCCTTTACAAACCTATTATAGCAATTTAAATATTTGATGTCGTAAAGTTATAATGAATTGTTTTTTGCTAGATTGAGACAAAATATTTTAGCATAGCCTTAGTTACGGCACACTATTTTAACGATAATATTGTGAAAAAGAAACTATTCTTGCGGTGTCATATAGAATAGCAGAAAGTAATCCTATACATCAAAATTGAATACAATAGACGCTAAGCGTGTTGCTCAATTTAGTTAAACAAAATTTCAAATTTAGGAGGGTTCACTTAAAAATTTTAGCTGTCATATTGATTCTTTTAAAATTGATTTTTCAGGAATATTGTTCCATATTTCAACATTCGTTATGAGAGAGACTCCCTTAGCCCCATAGACTTTAAACGGGTTCCAAAATCTCATATTATTCTCTAGTTTATTAGCACCTAGGTGATTAATTATTATTTTTCCATTTATTGCAACCACGTTTCTAGCTTCATCTTTATTAGCACTTAATTTCCAATAAACTTCCAACTCAAACCACTCACCTTGTGGAACTATAAATCCATCAGGACTTTTGACACTCCACAGGTTCGGATATTGTTTACTTCCATTTTTTAACTTATTTGCATGCCATCTTAAAGCAAAATTATCTGTATTAGAGATTTTTTCCATAACTAACACCCACCCTTGTTCTTCATCTATTGTTCTCCATTCCATAAGGTATCTCCAGTTTTTATCATAGTTTGTGAAATTTGTCTTGAGTTTATACTTAATATAAATTTGTTCAAACCTATCTGAAGCAAGTTGTGCCTCTTGTTTTGCCCATGCATTATATTGAACTCTTGAATTTGCAGAGGTTGATATGTCATTTTTTTTATATTCTAAGCGTAAAGCTTTTGTATTCACGCCTGCTTCAACTATAGAGACATCAATATATTCATTTAAATTATCAATATCATTTACTAAAAAATTAAATGCGTTTTTATCGCTCTCTCCAGGGAAATTAGCAGACCAGTTATACCCTTCATCCTCACCCGTTAAATGCGTTTTAAAATAGTTGCCAGTTATAGGTGTCTTACTTACTTCTACCCCATTGTTAAAACTTGATTTAAATAATAATTGAGGAGTATCATTTATCACTTCTACTTTTCCATCCTCATCTTTTTCACATGACTGGAATAATAATAATAATAATAATATTGCAGAAGTAATTCTTAAAATATTTATATTCATAGTAATCTAATTAAAATGTATACCTTCAACTGATGATTTAAAAACTTATTCTACTCCCGCTTTTCTATAATGCGGACTATCTTTTGTTGTGATTACACCTTTCAACTTTTTCTGTCTAGGTGTTTTTGTAAATCCTTCATAAACAAAGGTGTAATCAGCCATTTTAGCGTCATTAGCACTTTCATAAAAAACAGAATTGATATCTGTGGTAAAGTTTTCATTCGCATTATAAAACCAGTTTCCATTTATCGTACTTGTAATAGCATTATTGGTGTTTTTTGTATCTATTAGAAGATTATTTTTTATGACACTTGATGCTTTAGAATATATCGCATTACCAGACCCCGAACTACTAGTAAAGTTTTTAATAATAGTATTATTTTTCATCAAAAGATTATCGGCATTTAAATTAGCAATAGCCAACATATAGTCAAAATTTTCAGGATTACTCTTATTAATATTATAAAAAATATTATTGACAAGTTTAATATTTTCACCATCTCCATACCCTTTATTTGGTGCAACATTAATCCCAGTTTGCACATCGAAAACTATGTTATTCTCAAATTTAATGTTCTGTGATGACCCGTGAAAAACAATTGCAGTACCCGAACTAAGTACCTGGTTATTATCTTGACCTACGGGGTGTGATGTCTTAAGTCCCCACATAATGTTATTGGTAATTACAACTGGATTGTCTGCATTGGTAGAGCCTGCTTTTATATCCATTAGATTCTCAGCATTAGTATACTCACCTGTTGGATCTTGAACACCATCTCGGTTAACATAAGCATCTTCATCAAACCAAATACGATTTGAGTCTATTATGGTACCTTCAAAATTACTATTAGTTGTATAGTTCCAAGTCAACTGCACGCCATCTGTAGCATTTCTAATATCATTATTTATAAATTTATTACCTATTGCTGGTGTACTTTGGTTGTCAATAGCAATTTGTAATCCAATAGCATCATGACTTCTTCTTGAACTATCTGTAGCATGATTGATGTAACTATTTTGTATAGTATTATAACTGCTACCTGATTGAATGGTAACCCCGTATCCATGATTTCTTAAATGCCATCTGTTAATAATATTATGATTAGATGTTTTCTTTATTGCTAATGACCATTTTGTATTACGATCTAAATTTGCCATTCGGTCTATTGTCCAATAACTTGCACCTGTCAAACGAAAAGCAACGCTAGCCACTTCATTATCGGGCAATGAAGCTGGATGAGCATCATTATCATTATATAGACTAATAGTTCTTCTATCCTCTGCTGTTCCACTAGTAGTTAAGACTTTATAAATGGGGTCATAGTGATTTGTAGTAGCATCACCATAAACACCTGGTGCAACATAAAAATGCTTATAGTTTGGATTATTTAACACTGAATTATTCCATTTTTTATTCTCTGTGGTTATAAGTACGTGAGTTAGGTCATTTGGGTCATACTTTGGTATTTCAACTTTTTCCTCATA
>JAMONB010000144.1 GCA_027066745.1 Flavobacteriaceae bacterium | reverse complement strand
AACTACTAATTTAGGTAAATATAATAGCGGTTCTTACGAAGTCTTTTTACAGTGGGATATTGATTTTTCAAAGAAAAACTTGAAATCACCTAGATTCTTCTAATAAGAATTGGGATAAAATACTAGATTAAATTAACTCTATAATAATCATATTTATTTACAGTATTTTATTATTTTAATAATCTATAATTCAATATGTTGAATTTAAATTTAAGAAAGTTTAAATAATTTTACATAAAGAAATACTAGAACCATTAAAGTTAACGTTATTAAAGATGTTAATCACATTTTTACAATAGTTAAGTTATGTCAAATTGTAAAATGTATATAGCAATTTTCTGAAAGCAGCTAAAAGCGGTTAAAGGAAAAAGCAAAATTTAAAATAAGTAGTAAATAATATACCCATGAGAAAATATCTTGTAACAATTTTAATGTTTAGTATTGTGTGCCTTTATGCACAAGAAGGAGGTGGAAAATATACCATTAAAAATTTAGAAGTAAATACCGAACAATCTGAATTTGGAACAGCATTTCACGGTGATGACAAATTAGTCTTTGCAGCACCAAGAAGAGGTTTTAGAGTAATACGAGATGTTTGGGAACCCAACGGACAACGTTTTTTAGATTTATATGAAGGAGATATTGCAGAAGATGGTACAATAACTAATAAAAGAAAATTAAAAGGTCAAGTAAATTCAAGGTATCATGAAGCGAGTGTTACATTTTCTAAAGATGGTGAGACGGTTTATTTTACAAGAGATAATTATTACAATAAAAAATTAGGAAAAGATAAACAAGGTCTAACCCACTTGGCTATGTTTAAAGCTTCTGTTAATAAAAAAGGAGAATGGATTAATATAATACCAATGCCTTTTAATAGTGTAGACTATGGTGTTGGTCATCCATCTTTAAGTGATGATGGAAAAACATTATATTTTACTTCTGATATGCCAGGAGGCTTAGGAGAAACAGATATATATAAAGTAGAAGTTAATGAGAGTGGTTTTAGTAATCCAGTAAATTTAGGGCCAGAAATTAATTCAACAGCTAAAGATTGGTTTCCTTTTGTAGATGGTGATATTCTTTATTATTCTTCTACAAGAGCAGGAGGAAAAGGAGGTATTGATGTTTATGCTAGCAAATTAAAAGGATATACATCTGGACCAGTAAATTTAAGTATTAATAGTGCTGCTGATGACTTTGCTTTTATTATGAATAGCGAAACTAGAAAAGGATATTTTACTTCAAATAGAGAAGAGGGTGCAAAAGGAGATGATGATATTTACTCTTTTACAGAAGATGAACCTGTAGATTTTAAATGTCTTCAAGTAGTAACAGGTGATGTTAGAGATGTTAGCTCTACAAGTTTATTACCAGGTGCTGAAGTGATTTTGAGTGATAAAGAGGGTAATGTAATAGAAACTATTGTTGTAAAAGATGACGCAACTTTTTCTTTTCAAGTGTCTTGTGAAACAGAATATAAATTAGAAGGTAAAAAAATTGGATTTTCACCAAAATCAATAGGGTTTACAACTTCAAATGAAGTAGATAAAGAATTGAAAATGCCAATATTATTGGGTGCAGGTTATGGAAATAATGCCAATGTAAATTATATTACAAATTCAGATGGTACCAGAAGTGTTATTGAAGATAAAAAACCAGAAGGTTTGCCAGATGTTTTACCAGACGAAATTGTGAAATTACCATCAGGTGATTTTGGTGTAAATGTAATGCCAATTTATTTTGATTTAAATTCGTCATATCTAACCAAACAAGCAAAGGCAGAATTGCAAAAAGTAGTCGATTTAATGAATAAATACCCAAAAATGATTATAGAGTCTGCTTCTCATACAGATTCAAGAGCACCAGCAGGTTACAATATTTGGTTATCGGGTAATAGAGCAAAAAGAACAGTAGATTATATTATCAATAGAGGTATTGATTCTACAAGAATTACAGGGAAAGGCTATGGTGAAACACAGTTAATAAATGGTTGTGATGATTCCACTAGCTGTACAGAAGCCCAACATCAACAAAACAGACGATCAGAATTTGTTATTATTAGAATGTAATAGTTGATTGTTAATTTATCAAAGCCTTCTTCTTGACAGCTATCTAGAAGAGGGCTTTTTATTAAAACTGCTAAGGAAAAAGGAGAATTAGTTAAATTATTTTTCGAATATTTAATATACTAGGACGTTTGGTATAACGTTTGTATATATAAATATAAAATCAACATCCAATGAAGTTTTTAATTACACTTTTCTTTAGTTTACATCTATTTATATTAAATGCTCAAATTGAAAGAGCTGACTCAATTAAAGCTGCAGATTATAGCATCAAAAATTTAAATGCTAATTCAGCGAATAGTGATTTTGGTACTACTTTTTATGGAAAAGATAAAATTGTTTTTTCTTCATCAAGAAAAATTGCTGGTGTTTCTAAAAGAAAATGGGATGGAAACGATCAACCATTTTTAGATTTGTATATTGGAGACGTTACCAGCAATGGTGAAATTGTAAAAGTAAAACCTTTTTCTAGTGATGTGAATTCGAAATATCATGATGCTATGGTCGCTTTTTCTCCAAACTTAAAAGATGTGTACTTTACTTCTAACAACTACATGCATGGAAAATTAAAGTCTAATAATCTTAAAATTTTTAAAGCTACAATTGCTGAAAACGGACATTGGACAGATATTATCTCATTACCTTTTAATAGTGATGACTATGACACAGGGCAACCAATGATTAGTAAAGATGGAAAGAAACTTTATTTTGTTTCTAATATGCCTGGTACCATTGGTGATACTGATATTTTTGTGGTTGATTTAAATGAAGGTCATTACGGAAAACCAATTAATTTAGGTCCAACAATTAACTCAAAATATAAAGAATATACACCATTTGTTGATGGTGATGTTATTTATTTCTCTTCAAATAGAAAAGGAGGAAAAGGAGGGTTAGATATTTATATGGCAAAGCTAGATGGGTCAATTTCTAAACCTATTAATCTTGGAGAACCAATGAATAGCAAAGGAGATGATTTGTCATTTATTATAGATAGTGATAAATTACAAGGTTATTTTTCATCTAACCGTAGTCGTGGTACAGGTGATGATGATATTTATTCTTTTGTTCAAACAACAACCATTCCTATTTGTGATCAGATAATTACTGGTGTTATTAAAGATGAAGTTACAGGTTTGAGAGTACATAATGCTTTTGTAGCATTGGTAGATGCCGAAGGCAATCAGAGACGTAAAATTGAAACTAAATTTGATGGAAAATTTTATTTTAATGCAAAATGCGGTACAAACTACACATTAAAAATTAGCAAAGTAGGCTATTTTGGTTCAACCAATGTGATAAAAACTTCAAATACTAACGGGTATAATAATAATGAAGTTATTTTTATTAAAGAAAAAGAGTTTATTGAAAGAGATGGGGGTAGAATGTTAAATGTTGAGAATATTAAATTTACGATAAACACAGCTGAAATTACAGAAAGGTCAGAAAAAGCTTTAGATAAAGTCGTACGTCTTATGAGCAAATATCCAGAAATGGTTATTGAATTTGGGGCTCATACTGATTCAAGAGGTCCAGATGGTTATAACTTAAGCTTGTCTAAAAGGAGAGCATCAGCTACAGTAGAATTTCTTCTTGATAAAGGGATTCAACCAAGACGTATAACAGGTAAGGGTTATGGAGAGACAGTACCATTAAACAAATGTGTAAATGGAGTTAAATGTACTAATTTAGAATATGATTTGAATAAACGAACAGAATTTACAGTTATTAAGTTATAGTATAAAAAGTTTAACAACGAATAATGAAAAGCATCTTAAATTTAAGATGCTTTTTTTTTATGCTTAAAATCAATATTTTCAATAAAAACCGTAATTTCGTACCTTGATAGAATATCGATAAATATGAGTGCCAAATTTAGAGAATATAAAGGTTTAGACCTTACCAGAAGTGCAGATGAAATATTAACTTTTTGGGAAGAAAATGCTATTTTTCAAAAAAGTATTACTTCACGTGATGATAACAAACCTTTTGTGTTTAATGAAGGACCACCGTCAGCAAACGGATTGCCAGGAATTCATCATGTAATGGCAAGAGCGATTAAAGATATATTTTGTAGGTATAAAACATTACAAGGGTATCGTGTAGAGCGTAAAGCAGGGTGGGATACACATGGGCTACCTATTGAATTGGGTGTAGAAAAAGAATTGGGTATTACCAAAGAAGATATTGGTACAAAAATTACCGTTGAAGCATATAATGAAGCTTGCAAAAAAGCCGTAATGCGTTATACAGATGTTTGGGAAGAACTCACCAAAAAAATGGGACATTGGGTAGATATGAACGACCCGTATATTACCTATAAACCAAAATATATGGAGACTGTTTGGTGGCTCTTAAAGCAAATCTATAACAAAGGTTTGTTGTACAAAGGTTATACCATACAACCCTATTCTCCAAAAGCAGGTACAGGTCTTAGCTCACATGAGTTAAACCAACCAGGTACCTATCAAGATGTAACGGATACTACCGTGGTGGCACAGTTTCCTCTAACACCCGAAGGGAGTATTCTCTTGCAGAATGCATTTAAAATTTCCCCTCCTTTGGAAGAGTCTGGGGAGGATATCTTCTTCTTAGCATGGACAACCACACCTTGGACACTTCCTTCTAATACGGCCTTAACCGTTGGGAATAAGATTGATTATGTATTGGTGTCCACGTTTAATCAATATACATTTCAACCTATCCGCGTAGTTTTAGCAAAGAAGTTGGTGTCTTATCAGTTTTCAGGTAAATTTCAAGAGGTAGAAACGATTACTGCTTTGGATGCCTATACCAAAGGAGATAAAAAAATACCATACCATATTCTAGCAACATGCAAAGGTAAAGACCTTGTCGGAATCAAATACGAACAACTATTACCTTATGCTTTACCCTATCAAAATGCTGAAAATGCCTTTAGAGTAATTGCAGGAGATTTTGTAACCACCGAAGATGGTACAGGTATTGTACATACTGCACCAACTTTTGGTGCAGATGATGCATTAGTAGCCAAACAAGCTACACCAGAAATTCCGCCATTATTGGTGTTGGATGATAATGGAAATCCAGTACCTTTAGTAGATTTACAAGGACGATTCAGACCAGAAATGGGAGAATTTGCAGGCAAATATGTTAAAAATGAATATTACGATGCAGGTCAAGCTCCAGAGCGTTCGATTGATGTTGAGTTAGCCATTAAGCTAAAAGAGGAAAATAAAGCCTTTAAAGTAGAAAAATATAAGCATAGTTATCCGCATTGTTGGCGTACTGATAAACCTATTTTATATTATCCATTAGATTCTTGGTTTGTAAAAGTTACTGACCAACGAGATAGAATGTTTGAACTTAATGAAACCATCAATTGGAAACCAAAATCTACAGGTACAGGTCGTTTTGGTAATTGGTTGAAAAATGCTAATGATTGGAACTTGTCGCGTTCTCGTTTTTGGGGAATTCCACTACCTATTTGGCGTACAGAAGATGGTACAGAAGAAATTTTGATAGGTTCTGTAGAAGAGCTTAAAGAGGAAATGAAACGTTCTGTTGAAGCCAATATAATGGATGTCGATATTTTTGCAGATTTTGAAGTCGGTAATATGTCAGAAGAGAATTATGACAACGTTGATTTACATAAAAATATAGTTGATAAAATCACCTTAGTATCACCATCAGGCAAACCAATGAAACGTGAATCTGATTTGATTGATGTTTGGTTTGATTCAGGTGCAGTGCCTTATGCACAGTGGCATTATCCTTTTGAAAATAAAGAATTAATTCCATCCTTTGTCCTTCCTGAAGAGAAGGGAACAACTAGTTCCCCTTCAAAGGGAATTAAAAAAGGTAATTTTCCTGCCGATTTTATTGCTGAGGGTGTAGACCAAACAAGAGGCTGGTTTTACACACAACATGTTATTGGTACATTAGTTTTCGATTCTGTTGCCTATAAAAATGTAGTATCTAATGGCTTGGTGTTAGACAAAACAGGTAAAAAAATGTCAAAACGTTTAGGCAATGCTGCTGATCCGTTTAAAACGATGGAAAAATACGGTGCAGATGCTACACGTTGGTATATGATAGTGAATGCCAATCCTTGGGATAATTTAAAATTTGATGAAGAAGGAATTTTAGAAGTACGACGTAAATTTTTTGGTACACTATATAATACCTATTCCTTTTTTACATTGTATGCCAATATAGATCAATTTTCTTACGCTGAAGCGGATGTAGAGATAGATAAAAGACCTGAAATTGACCGATGGATTTTATCAGAGTTAAACACATTGATAAAAAATGTTGCCTCTTATTATGACGATTATGAACCAACAAAAGCAGCTAGAGCCATCCAATACTTTGTAACTGAAAATTTAAGTAACTGGTTTGTGCGATTGAGTAGGAGACGTTTCTGGAAAGGAGAGTATGAACAAGATAAAATATCTGCTTACCAAACATTATATACTTGTATGTTGACTGTAGCCAAGTTAAGTTCACCAATTGCTCCGTTTTATATGGATCAATTGTATAGAGATTTAAATAAAGTTACAGCAAATGACAGTAACGAATCTGTTCATTTAACAGCATTCCCTAAGTATGATGAATCGCTAATTGACAGTTCTTTAGAACGTAAAATGCAAAAAGCTCAAGCAATATCTTCAATGGTATTGTCCTTACGTAAAAAGGAAATGATAAAAGTACGTCAGCCCTTGCAACGTATTATGATTCCTGTACTAGACGAGCAAGATAGAGAAGATGTCGAAGCTGTAGCCAATTTAATCAAAGCAGAGGTCAATGTTAAAGAAATAGAATTGATTGATGACGCTTCAGGGATCTTGGTAAAAAGTATCAAGCCTAATTTTAAAGTGTTAGGCCCAAGATTTGGAAAAGATATGCGATTTGTTGCTGCTGAAATTCAAAAACTGACGCAAGAAGAGATATTAACTGTTGAAAAACAAGGACAAATATCATTTGAAGTTAACGGTAAAAAGATTAACTTGAGCCTCGATGAAGTTGAAATCTCATCACAAGATATTGAAGGGTGGTTGGTTGCTAATCAAGGCAATTTAACAGTGGCATTAGACGTTACCATATCAGAGAAGCTACGTAAAGAAGGGATTGCAAGAGAATTGATTAACAGAATTCAAAATTTACGAAAAGAATCAGGTTTTGATGTAACCGATAAAATAAAAGTACAAATTCAAAAAGATGGTATTGTAGATGTTGCAATTCTAGAAAATGAATTGTATATTAAAACAGAGACACTTACCAATAAGTTGATATTAGAAGACAACTTACAAAATGGTATAGAAATTACTTTTGATGAAGTACAAACAAAATTATTAATAGAAAAAATTTAGAAAATGGCAGAGATGAAAGAAAAATATTCAGATACTGAATTACAAGAATTTAAAGAAATAATTTTAAAGAAAATAGCCACAGCTGAAGAAGATTTAACCTTTTTAAGAAGTGCCTTTAAAAACGATAGTAATAACGGTACAGATGACACTTCACCAACATTTAAAGCTTTTGAAGAAGGTTCTGAGACCATGTCTAAAGAATCAAACGTAAAGTTAGCTTTACGTCAAGAAAAATTTATTAGAGACTTAAAAAACGCATTGCTGCGTATTGAAAACAAAACCTATGGTATTTGTCGTGTAACAGGTAAATTAATACAAAAAGAGCGATTAAAATTAGTACCACATGCCACCTTGAGTATTGCAGCCAAGAACATGCAATAAATTTTAAAAGCTTCTCATTGAGAAGCTTTTTTTACAGAATAATTTTTTTGAAATGATTTTTATACGATTTTTAGAGAGCAAATTGGTGTTAATAACTCCCATACTTGTTTTGTTTTCGGTACAAATATCAGCCCAAAAAGAGATTTATCAAGAAATAGCTTACAATCTTGAAGAAATAGATATTCGGTTATTAGATGTCGACCTTATAGAACTTGTTTCTACAGATGAGTCTACAATTGCAATTACTATGCAAGATTATGTAGAGAATTCAACCTTTTTGAAAATTAAAGAAAATAATAAATTGATTACAATTACAGCTTCTGTAATTGAACCTTTTCAACACCGTGTTAAAACTGAAAAATATTGTTATGTACAACCATTGTTTCCTACATTTAAAATAGCAATTCCTAAAGGGTGTTCTATTACTGTTAGTTACAGTAAAGGAAACTTTAAAGCTATTAATTTTGAGGGGAATCTTAATTTAAGTTTGGATACAGGTGATGTTGAAATTAATAAATTTAAAGGAAAACTTAATGCTGAATTATTATCAGGAAATATAAATGTGTTTATTGTAAATACAAATGTTGGTGTACAATCAAATAAAGGAAATATACAAGCCAATTTCTCAACTGTAAACTGGCAAAAAACAAAAACTTCATTAGAAGGAATTTATGGAAAGTATATTAATAATCTAAAGGTGAAAGCCATCAATGCAAATATTGTGTTAAACTCAGCTACAACTCAATAATATTCTTATTTTTGCTCAACTTAAGATTGTTGTAAGATCTCTTTCAGTAAAAAAGTAACCTAAAATAAACGTATTGTTTTGAGGGTTTATTTTTTTGAGGAGGAAGTAATTTGAAACTAAAATGGTTTTTGAATGTGTGTTTTATCTAAAATTTAGACGGTCTTAATTTTTAAATTTAGAAAAATTTTAATGAAAAAGTCGATACTTATTATAGTGATAATACTGTTCTTAGATCAGTATAGTAAAATATATTTAAAAACACATTTTGTATTAGGAGAAGAGATTAAGGTATTAGGTCTTGATTGGTTTCGTATTCACTTTTTAGAAAATTACGGAATGGCTTGGGGAACCGAGTTTGGTGGTGAAAATGGTAAATTATTTTTGACATTTTTTAGATTGATTGCTATTGTAGGTATTGGGTATTGGCTACACTCTGCTTTAAAACTTAAAGGGCATAAAATTTTAATTTTAGCTATAGCCTTCATTTTTGCAGGAGCCTTAGGAAATATTATAGATTCAGTTTTTTACGGAGCGTTGTTTAGTGACAGTCACGGACAATTAGCAACTTTTTTACCAGAAAATGGAGGGTATAGCTCTTATTTTCATGGAAAAGTAGTCGATTTATTTTATTTCCCGATACTTGAAAATGCAGAAATTCCTTCTTGGTTGCCAGCTATTAATTTTAATTGGCCAGACTGGTTGCCTTTGTTAGGCGGTAAAAATTTCTCATTATTTGTCGATAGACATTTCACCTTTTTTCAATATGTTTTTAATGTAGCAGATGCTGCTATTACTGCTGGAGTAAGTTTATTGCTAATCTTTAATAAAAAAGTTTTTCCTAAAAAAGAAACCAAAGAAGAAGAGAAAGACCATATTGTACCTCCTGTTGTTGTACAACACTACGATAAACCAAAGAAATAAATACATGGTCGGTAGCTTTTGTTATGGAGAGCTTCAGAGATTGTAAAATGTTGTGTTTACCCAAAGAAAAATTTCTCAAAATAATTTTTTGAACACAAAATTCTTCTTAATTTATACACCTCTGTTTTTTGAATAATATAAAAACTCTATGCGTTGGATACTTAAACCTTTACCACCATCAGAAAAAGTTAGTATTTTAGCTGAAAAGTTGACAGTAAATGAGTCGATAGCAAGCTTATTGGTGCAACGAGGAATTGAGACTTTTGAAGTCGCAAAAACTTTTTTTAGACCTCAATTGTCTGATTTACATGATCCATTTTTAATGCAAGACATGCAAATTGCTGTTAGTCGTATTGAAAAAGCAATTTTAGCTGATGAAAATATCTTAATTTTTGGAGATTATGATGTTGATGGTACCAGTTCTGTAGCTTTAGTAGCTTCTTATTTAAAAAGCTATTACCCGAATATTGCTACATATATTCCAGATAGATATGGTGAAGGCTATGGGGTTTCTTTTAAAGGAATTGATTTTGCTGTAGACAATAATTTTTCATTAATTATCGCTTTAGATTGTGGCATAAAAGCCATTGATAAGGTTGATTATGCCAATAAAAAAGGAGTCGATTTTATTATTTGCGATCACCATCGTCCAGGGAAAAAATTACCAAATGCAATTGCTGTTTTAGACCCGAAAAGAGAAGATTGTAATTATCCTTTTGATGAATTGTGTGGTTGTGGTATTGGTTTTAAATTAGTGCAAGGGCTGGCTTTTTACAGAAATCAAACTATTGAAGATTTAAAAGGATATTTAGATTTAGTAGCTACTGCAATTGCAGCAGATATTGTTCCTATTATAGGAGAAAATAGAATTTTGACATATTATGGATTAGAACAAATCAATACACATCCTAGAAATGGAATTAAAGCAATCATCCATCAGTTAAAAAAAGATAAATTGACGATTACAGATGTAGTCTTTATTATTGCACCTCGTATCAATGCTGCTGGAAGAATGAAACATGGTAATTATGCCGTTGAATTGTTGATGGAACAAAATTTTGATACCGCCAAGACTATGGCTGCTGAAATTGAAGTTTTTAATAACGACAGAAGAGATTTAGATAAACAAATTACCATTGAAGCTTTGCAGCAAGTTGATAAAAACAAAGAAAAAGATGATTATACAACTGTAGTCTTTGATTGTGATTGGCATAAAGGTGTTATTGGTATTGTAGCTTCTCGTTTGATTGAAACCTATTATAGACCAACCTTGGTTTTTACTAAAAGTGGAGATAAGTTGGCTGCTTCTGCACGTTCTGTTAAAGGTTTTGACGTCTACAATGCCTTGGATGCTTGCTCAGAATATATTGAGCAATTTGGTGGGCATAAATATGCAGCAGGATTAACTTTATTAGAAAATAATTATGAAAATTTTAAGCAGAAATTTGAACAAGTTGTAAAGGATAGTATCCCAGATGAGTTGAGAAATCCTGAAATTATTATAGATGCTGAGATTGAATTTTCAGAAATGAGTCCAAAATTTTATAGAATTTTAAAGCAGTTTGGTCCTTTTGGACCTCAAAATAAGAAACCAATATTTTTAACAAAAAGATTAAAAGATTCTGGTTATTCAAAAAAAGTTGGAGCAGACGGAGATCATCTAAAACTGAGTTTGATTGATGAAAAAGGTGTGAAATTTAACGGAATAGGTTTTAATTTAGGAGAATGGTATACTAAAATATCAAAAGGAAATTTAATAGATATTGTTTTTAATATTGATGAAAATTATTGGAATGGAACAACCTCTCTACAATTAATAATTAAAGATATAAAATGCGAAATGAATGAATAGAGAATGAGGTTTTGTCTGGTGAAAATTAGTGCCTGTCATAAAACGACTTCAATCGAAAAGAATTCCCTAGGCTCTGCCTAAGAGATAGTCAGTTTTAAGAAATTTTTTATTTTCAAAAGAGGAAATTTTTTACAGATTGGTTATGAATATTGAGATTTGTATAAAAAAGAAACAGCTTAACGTTTAACTGTCAAGCTGTTTCAGTAAAAGCAATTAACCCAATTTATTTTTATTTGTTGTAATAATGATTATTGTACGACTTTACCTTCAGCAGTATAGTTCACCTCAATAGCTTCACCATCTTTAGACAATTGTATTGTATAGATATCTTGACCTTCTTGAGAAGATTTAAACGCTTTATCAGCAGTATACCCTTCAAAATCTGCAGCAATAGCTGTTGTTACTGCTTCAGGTAAATCACCTAGCTGAATTTCTACTTTTTCTTGTTGTACAATTTCTGTAGCCTCTTCTTCTTGAGCGAAAGTAGTTGTACTGATTAGACTTAATACTGCAAATGCAATTAAATAACTTAATTTTTTCATGATTTTTTTTTTAATTAATAATTTAGACTTATTTATTTTTGTTGGTACAAACGTACTATGTGAATCTAAAGAGAATCTTAAGGGGATAAGAAATGAAAAATAGAAGTGTAATAAACTTTACATTTATTTGTTTATTAAGTGCTTGATTGAATGTGTTGTATGAGTTATTTGACTGTATGGATTTTAAGGTTGAAATAGAAATACTTTAACATTTATTTCACAAATTATAATTATAAAGCTGATGCCTTACAACTTAAAAATGACAAATAATTTGAGTTGTAAGAAAATAAAATAGGATGGTGATTAACAATTTTTCAAAATCTTAATCGTCTTACTAGGGTTTTCACTTTTAAAAATAAAACTTCCTGCAACTAAGACATCTGCACCAGCTGTAAATTGATGCTATGATTTTATCTCTAATAGGTTTTATATTTACGTTACTTGGTGAACCATTTCACTAAATTTTGTTTATAACCCCCAAATAAACAATAATTTCCCCTTGTGTTCTAAATTTTTTGTTGGTTTCAAGAATAGTTAAAACTATACATTTTAGTGTATTTCGTTTTAGCTTCTAAAAAAACACCTTTGTTAAATTGGGAAATAGAGACTAAATGGGACATACAGTATCGAGATTAACGGTTCATATTATAAGGAGTACAAAATATAGGTATTCGGTTCTAAAGGGTGATGTTTAAAATGATGTCGAAGTTTGATAATCCAAATTTATGATGCTGAGGATATTCAGATATTGAAAAGGGGTATTTTACATAACCATATAGAGTATAGACCTTCTTAGGATATTAGTAACAAAGAACTGTGGTAAAAACCAAGTAATTTTTAAGTTTTTTTGGTAATATTCTCCTATTACCTTTTTTTTTATTGAAAAGGCTCTAGTAAAATTACATCTTTTATTTAACCGAAATATTAATAAC
>JAMONB010000143.1 GCA_027066745.1 Flavobacteriaceae bacterium | reverse complement strand
CGGCACCTGAATTACACAAAAACAAACTGTAGTCCGTACACCCAGAAAGTTTACCTAGTTTTTCTGACAATTCAACCTGTAAAGGATTTTGAATGGCATTAGAATAAAAACCAATGGCATCTAGTTGTTCTTTTAATTTTGCTAAATAATGTGGGTGTCCGTGACCAATTGAAATTACACCATGACCACCATAGAGGTCTAGATATTCAACGCCTTTGTCATCGGTTACATAAACATCATTTGCCTTGACAGGTGTTACATTGTATAGTGGATAAACATTAAATGGTTTCATAATTTTTGTTTTTTCCATCCCCGCCCCTTCCCAAAGGGAAGGGAGACATGGTTTATAGTTGATTTATCTTATTAAATGAGGTGATTAACCCTTTAATTAATGAGGAGCTTAACCCTTGATGTTCCATTTCATTTAAACCTTCAATAGTACATCCTCTAGGTGTAGTCACTCTATCAATTTCTTCTTCTGGGTGATTGCCTGACTCTACCAATAAAGTGGCTGCCCCCAAACAGGTTTGCATTGCCATTTCTTGAGCAATTTCAGCTTCAAAACCCAATTGAATTGCTCCTTGTGTTGTGGCTCTTATCAAACGCATCCAAAAAGCAATGCCACTTGCACAAATAACTGTTGCCGCTTGCATTTGTTCTTCAGGAATTTCAACTGAAGTTCCTAACCTATTAAAAATAGAGGTCGCAATATCAATCCGTTTTTTTCCTTTTTCATTACTACACACACAGGTAATCGATTTACTTACCGAAATGGCCGTATTCGGCATTGAACGAATGATGAACTGATCTGAACCAACTGCTGCTTCAATACTTGAAATTTTGAATCCTGTAATGGTAGAAATAAGCACATGCTTGTCTGTAAGTAAATCGGAAATGTCTTTAAGTATTGCTTCAAAATGTCGAGGCTGAACCGCAAAAATAAGAATGTCAGATTGTGCAACTGCTTCTCTATTATCTGCTGTAATGCTTACATTATCATAATTAGACCATTCTGCGATGCTCTCTGTATTTCTTTTTGTTAAACACAACGTAGTGTATGCATTATTTACAATGAGTCCTTTTGCTATGGATAAGCCTAAATTTCCTGCTCCTATTATTGCTATTTTCATATTATACTTATTATTTTATTTTTACATTTTCAATTCATTAATTTTCTATCAGAAAGAGCCCTAGAAACACGTTCCTTTTAACCCTAACCCTTCTTTTTCATCAAAACCAAACATCAAATTCATATTTTGAATTGCTTGTCCAGATGCTCCTTTTAATAAATTATCAATAGCACTACTTATCAATAATTTGTCATTGTGTTTGTGCAAATGCAATACACATTTATTGGTATTTACCACTTGCTTTAAATGTATTGCATCGTCGCTAACAAAAGTAAATGCAGCATCTTTATAAAAAGATTGATACATTTCTTTTGCATCCTCTAAACTGCCTTCAAAATTAGTATAGGCAGTAGCAAAAATACCCCTACTAAAATTACCTCTATTGGGCATAAAATTCAATTCACTAGAGAAAGAGCCTTGCAATTGATTTAAGCTTTGATTTATTTCATCTAAATGCTGATGGGTAAAGGGCTTGTAATAAGAAAAATTATTATCACGCCAGGTAAAATGAGTGGTTTTAGACAATGAAACCCCTGCTCCTGTAGCACCAGTAACTGCATTTATATGAACATCGTTTTGCAAGCTATTGTGCTTTGCTAATGGCAATAATGCCAATTGAATGGCTGTTGCAAAACAACCAGGGTTTGCAATAAAATTCGCTGATTGAACAGCCTCTTTATTGAGTTCTGGTAAACCATAAACAAAGTTTTTTCCTTGAAATACTTTATCCTTTTCTAATCGGAAATCGTTGCTTAAATCGATAATTTTAGTCGTTTCAGAAAACGATTGTTTTTCTAAAAAAGCTGTTGAATTTCCATGCCCTAAACACAAAAACAAAACATCAATTTTAGGATCAATAGTGTCGGTAAATTTTAATTCAATCTCACCAATTAAATCTTGATGAACACTACTAATAGCATTACCTGCATTTGAAGTGCTATACACAAAATTAAGTGTTACTTTTTTATGATGTATTAATAATCTGATCAATTCTCCTGCTGTATAACCTGCTCCGCCTATAATTCCTACCTGTATCATTTTGATTGGTTTACTTGATTATAAATTTTATTTTGATTGGAAAGTATTTTAATAAATCCTTTTGCTTCATTGGCTGTCCAGCCTTTATTCACCTCTCCGTATTGAGCAAATGACGAACGCATCAAATCATTTTCTGAAGTTACTCCGTCAAGAGTAAATCGATATGGATGCAAGCTCACCACAACATCACCATTAACATTTTTTTGAGAATCGTCTAAAAAAGCTTCAATATTACGCATTACTTCATCTAAATATTGACCTTCATGCAATAGAGTACCATACCAATTGGCTAAATATTCTTTATGCTGTTGTTGCCATTTCGTCAACACATGCTTCTCTAATAAATGATGAGCTTTGATAATAATTAATGGTGCAGCTGCTTCAAAACCAACCCTTCCTTTAATTCCAATTATAGTATCGCCCACATGAATATCTCTACCAATGGCAAATTTTGAGGCCATTTCATTCAGCTTATTTATATTATTTATGGATGAATCTTTTACAGAATCAATAGCAATCAATTCTCCGTTTTCAAAACTCAATTTCACCTTTTCTGATGCGGTTTTTTCTAACTGACTTGGGTATGCTTCTTCTGGCAATGCCTTATCTGATGTTAATGTCTCTTCTCCACCAACACTCGTACCCCACAGTCCTTTATTGATAGAATATTTGGCTTTTTCCCAAGCATAATCAATACCATTTTCTTGTAAATAATCTATTTCTACCTGACGCGAAAGTTGATGGTCTCTAATGGGTGTAATAATTTCAATTTCTGGAGCTATAATTTGAAAAATCATATCAAAACGCACCTGATCATTTCCTGCACCTGTACTGCCATGGGCGATGTATTTAGCTCCAATTTTCTTGGCATGATTTACAATTTCAATGGCTTGAATAATTCGCTCAGCACTTACTGAAAGCGGATAGGTATTGTTCTTTAGCACATTTCCAAACACTAAATATTTTACTACTTTTTCATAAAAAGACTGTACCGCATCTATAGAAGTATAACTACTTGCACCTAATTCTATAGCTTTCTCTCCAATACTTGTAATTTCTTGTTTTGAAAACCCACCTGTGTTTACACTTACTGCATGGACTTGAAAACCTTCATCTTTTGATAATTTCAAGGCACAATATGAAGTGTCTAAACCTCCACTATATGCCAATACTAATTTACTCATGATTTTTTATTTTTAAGAAATAACGATTGTTTTATTTTTTTTAATCTAGCCAATACCTTTTTGTTGTAAGGATGTTTCTCAGTACTATTTTTCTGTTTTTCTGTTTTTTGTTTTGGATCATATAACATACCTGTACACAAGCACATATTTCTATCTGTACGTGTTAAAACATCGTAATTTTTACACGTCTGACATCCTTTCCAAAAGGCATCATCAGTAGTCAATTCAGAAAAAGTGACAGGTCTATACCCTAAATCATAATTGATTTTCATCACAGCCAATCCTGTAGTAATTCCGAATATTTTGGCATCAGGAAATTTCTGTGTAGAATAATCAAAAATGACTTTCTTTATTTTTTTTGCTAAACCTTGTTTTCTATAATCTGGATGTACAATTAATCCAGAATGGACAACAAATTTACCATGCCCCCAATTCTCAATATAACAGAAGCCTGCAAACTTATCACCATCTAATGCAATAACAGCATTTTCGTTCTCTAACTTGGTCATAATATATTCAGAAGTACGTTTAGCGATTCCAGTACCACGTACTTTTGCAGATTCTGCAATGGTATCGCAGATGATTGTTGCATATTTACTATGCTTTATTTTTGCAATAACAATATCCATAATATTGTAATTGGTTTTTAAAAAATTAATTTGATTGAACTATAAACTTGAAAAGAAGAACCGGACTCACCTAGGTTCAATAAATATATGATACCCTTACGGGCGACGACGAGCTATAAAGCGTCTAGAAATTGTGGGGATAGTATGTAGTTGTAATACTTTCACAAGACAATAGTACAACTTTTAATTAAAAAACGGGAAACAACTTTTAATTAATTGATAAAACCTCTATCATTATTGTAAAATCACAAAAATAATACGCCTAAAATTATCATTTTTAAAATAAAAAGCGTTATTCATTAATGAAATCATAAATTTAAATTAACATACTGTTTTACAACTCATTAAAACAAAAGTTTTTAGCTTCTATTAACATTTTTGCAATTCACCAAGCTTCATTTGATATTTTTGGGATGTAATGCTAACACATATGACCCATAAAGAATTTCATTTTAATTATCATAAAACAAAATTTTACGGACAATACTGGCAAACTACATCTACCATTGCAGTCATAATTTTGGTTCATGGTATGGGTGAGCATTCATCAAGATATGCCGATTCTGTGGTTCCAAAATTCTTAGAAAATAACATTTCAGTAATTACTTACGATCAATTCGGGCATGGTAAAACTAAAGGTAAAAAAGGACATAATCCTAATTATGAGGCTGTTTTAGATTGTGTTGAACTAATGGCTGACAAAGTGAATACTATTTTTGGTGACCCACCTACCTTTTTATATGGGCATAGTATGGGAGGCAATGTGATTATCAATTATATTTTAACCAGAAAACATCATTTTGTTGGAGCTATAGCTACAAGCCCCTTTTTAAAACTCGCTTTTCAACCTCCTACATGGAAATTAGCCATAGGTGGCATTTTACAAAAAATTGCACCTGCTATTACCATGAGTAACGAATTGGAGACTTCAGCCATCTCTAGGGACAATACGGAAGTTCAAAAGTACATTAATGACCCTTTGGTGCACAATCAAATAAGTGCAAACTATTCTTTAACTTTTATAAAAAAAGGAATTTGGGCTATTGAAAATGCTTCAAAACTAAACACACCTTTGCTAATTGTTCATGGCACAGGAGATCGGTTAATCAGTCATAAAGCCTCTGAAGAATTTGCGAAAAACACTCAAGGAAAAGCAACACTAAAACTCTTTGAAAACGGATATCACGAATTACATCATGATCGTTGTAAAGAAGAAATGCTAGAAACAATACTCAACTGGACAAACCTTCAACTAAAAGCCAATCTAAACAACAACCTCTAATGAAAAAGTTTCTTATTTTTAGTTTCTTATTATTACATCAACTTCTTTTTGGACAAGATGCTTCTTTAAACGATTTTGATAGCCCTTTAGAAGTAACAATTGCTTCTGTAGATAATACCGAGTATAATTCATATTCCAAGAGAAATAGTATGGCTATAGTCAATGAAGAATTCACTTCATTAATATTAAAAAATAGGTTAGAAGAATTGAATACAAGAACACCTTTTAACGTTCCGTACAACGCTACAATTGAGCGTTTTATTCGTTTGTATTTAAAAACCAAAAAAGATGATTTCTCAAATTTAATGGATAGAGCCAATTACTACTTTCCTATTTTTGAAGAAGCTCTTGACAAATACGATATTCCGATTGAGATTAAATATTTAGCTGTTGTTGAGTCTGCATTAAAGCCAACTGCAAAATCTAGAGCTGGTGCAAAAGGACTTTGGCAATTTATGTATCATACAGGTAAAGAATACGGCCTAAAGGTCAATTCATACATTGATGAGCGAACAGACCCTATAAAAGCCACAGAAGCTGCTTGTAAATATTTAAAACATCTACACAACAGATTTGACGATTGGGATCTCGCCTTAGCAGCTTATAATGCAGGACCAGGAAATGTCTCTAAAGCGATTAGACGTTCTGGCGGTTTGAGAAACTATTGGAATATTAGACAATATCTCCCCTCAGAAACTAGAGGTTACGTCCCCGCTTTTTATACCACCCTTTACCTTTTCGAGTATGGATCAGCACACCAAATTTACCCTAAGAATATTGAAATTAGTTATTTTGATACAGACACACTTCATATCAAACAAAGATTAACATTTACTCAAATTGAAAAAAAACTAAATATCAACAAAGAGTTATTAATTTCATTAAACCCACAATACAAATTAGGTGTTATCCCTCATAATAAAGATAGTTACCACGTATTAACCTTACCACAAAACTTGATTTCAATATTTCTACTAAATAATTCAACTATAAATACTGAAATTGAATCTATTGAAAAACCTACATATATAACTGCAACAACTGAAAATAGCTATGTGGTTTTAGAGCGAGATAATTTACCTAGAATTGCCAGAAAATTCAAAATTTCGGTCTATCAATTAAAAAAATGGAATGGTTTACAAACAGATTATTTGATTGCAGGACAACGTTTGGTTATAACTAATAAAATTATTAATGATACTAATTTACAAAAAAACAAAAAAACACCAATCAGTCATCAAACCACCAAATCTACAACTTACCAAGATTATACTGTTAAAAAAGGAGAATCTCTTTTTTTAATTTCTAAAAAATTCCCTAATGCTTCTATCACTCAACTACGCAATTGGAATAATTTATGGGGAGTCTCATATGTTACACCTGGTACTATTTTAAAAATTTTAACAAAATCTAAATAATTTATTTGTGCATATGGCGTTATCATAATGTTTGACAATTTATTTAGTTTTTAAAAGCTAAAGTGAGTAACGCATTTCATTTAAAAATATTTTTTATATTTTTGCCTTCTTCTAACCTTAATTTTAAACTTTCATTAATCTAAATTTTTAGAATGATAAAATCATTTTTAGTATGTGTATTGTTATCTGTGTCTATTCTTGTTTTTCCTCAAAAGAACAAAAACAAACTTATTGATAATAAGGACTCAAAAAGTAAAAAAGCATTAAATATTTCTGCAAACAACAAAAAAAATGGAAGCGTTCAGCTTGTTGACCATACACAAGCCAGTAATATTGATAGCCTTTGGTTAAACACATTAAAACAATCTGCCTTAAATAATGATTTTAAGTTTGTAGATTCTAATGAGAAAATTGACGACACTATATATAATGAATTAAGCACAAAACTACTTAAAGAGAGGTTAGCTCATTTAAATTCATCATCTCCTTTTAATATAGAATATAATCCTTCATTAGAAAGATTGATAAAACATTATTTAAAAACTCGTAAAAAAACTATGGGTATTTTAATAGGTAAAGCAGCCTATTATTTTCCAATGTTTGAAGAGCATTTAGACAAGTACAACATTCCGTTAGAGATTAAATATTTAGCTATTGTTGAATCTGCACTACGCCCTAGAGCACGTTCAAGAGTTGGTGCTGCAGGACTTTGGCAATTCATGTATTACACAGGTAAACAATTTAATTTAGACGTAAACTCTTATGTAGATGAAAGACATGACCCAATAAGAGCTACTGAAGCTGCTTGCAAATTTTTATCAAAATTACATGATACTTTCGGAGATTGGGACTTGGCATTAGCAGCGTATAACTCTGGTCCAGGAAATGTTTCTAAAGCCATTAGACGTTCTGGAGGTAAACGAAATTATTGGAATATCAGACATAACTTACCTAGAGAAACAGCAGGATACTTACCTGCATTTTATGCTACTCTATATTTAATGGAATATGCTGAAGAGCATGGTATTCGTCCTCAGAAATTTATTACCAATCGTTTTGAAACAGATACAGTTATCGTAAAGCAACAAATTGCTTTTGATCAAATCAATCACATTTTAAAAACTGACAATGAATTATTAGAATTTTTAAACCCTCAATACAAACTTAATATCATTCCTTTTGTAGAAGGGAAAAATTATACGTTACGTTTGCCTGTACATTTAATAGGTAAATTTGTATCAAATGAAAAAGAAATTTACGCTTACGCTAAAACCGAGAATGACAAAAGAGAAAAAACTTTACCAAAGCTTTTTACTTCACCACAAAAAATACGCTATAGAGTAAGAAATGGCGATTATTTAGGAAAGATTGCCAAACGTTATGGTGTAGGTGTCTCACAAATCAAAAGATGGAATGGTCTACGCTCAAACAAATTAAAAATCGGACAACGTCTATCCATTTATCCTAAAGGGTATAAAACTGTTGCCTCTAAAAAGTCTAAAAAAAGAACATATAAAAATAGTCCTAAAGGTAAATACACAACGTATACCGTAAAAAAAGGAGATTCTTTATGGATTATTTCTAAAAAATTCCCGAAAGTTTCTGTTCAACAAATTAAAGATTGGAACAATATTTGGAGTGTTAAAAATTTAAAGCCTGGCACAAAACTGAAAATTTATAAAAGCTAAAAAATGAGAACAATCCTAATATCTACATTTATTTTTATTACACTACTTTCTTGCAATGATAAAAATAAAGATATTACGCTTCAAGAATCTGCAGGCAGAATCAATCATGTCGTTTTAGTTATGGAAAATGATTTATGGAAAGGAGTAGTAGGAGACTCAATCCGTGATATTATCGCTTCTCCAATTTTAGGATTACCTCAAGAAGAAACTCAATTTTCAATTAGTCAAATAACGCCCAAAACATTTAGCCGTTTGTTTCAAAAAAATAGAAACATTATACTTATTGGTATTAGTGAAAAAGAAGGTTATTTCGTTAAAAAAGATATTTTTGCCAGACCACAAATAACATTAAACATTTTAGGAAAAGACATCAATTCTTTGCTTCAATTGATACACGAACATAAAGAAGATATTATTTCTACTTTTAAAGATTCTGATTTAAAAGTATACCAAAAAAAAATAACCAAAAAACACTATAATATTGACAGTATTAAAACATTAAAAAAATTAGGAATTCAATTAAAAGTCCCTAATACATATGCTTTGGTAGATGACACTAGTGACTTTTTATGGTTTAGACAAGACATCCCTAAAGGAAGCATGAATATTATTGCTTACGCTTTACCTTTACCAGAAAAAGACAGTATCGTTAATCATATTTCTGAGGCTAGAAATATGATTGGAAAAAAATACATTCCAGGTCAATTTGAGGACACCTATATGATTACTGAAGCTGCATTCACTCCTTTTACAAGAGAAACTAAAATTAGCGGAAAAAAGGCTTATGAAACTAGAGGTAAATGGGAAGTTAAGGGTGATTTTATGGCTGGTCCTTTTTTAAACTATACTGTTGTTGACAATACAAACAATAGGCTCATAGTTGTTGAAGGATTTACTTTTGCCCCATCAGTCAAAAAACGAGATTATATGTTTGAACTCGAAGCTATTTTAAAAACTTTAAAAATTTGAGCTGGTATAAGTTTCTAAATTACCTTTTTCATCACTATAAATTAGAAACACTCTTAATTGATGATGTTTTTCTAAAAACAATTTAACTTCTTTTAAAGACATCGCCATTAAGGCTGTAGCGTACCCATCAACATCTGCACAATCTAAATCACTAATTACGGTAACACTTAATAAATTATTTTGAATAGGATACCCTGTTTTCGTATTTAAAATATGTGTGTACTTTTTACCTGAAAGCGTATCAACTTTAAATTTACGATAACTTCCTGAGGTTGCCGCTACTTCATTCTTTAATTGTACAACCTTTATTACAGAACGCGTTCCATCAAAATTAGGATTTTCAATTCCCATCACCCAAAGAGCATCTTTATTTTTATTGATACCTCTAGTGCGAACCTCTCCTCCAATCTCTACTAAATAATTATCAATATGTTTACTTTCTAAAAATCGCCCTGCAATATCCAAGGCATAACCCTTAGCAATTGCATTAAAATCAAAATAAATACTATCACTTTCTTTCCATATTTTTTGATCTATCAATTGCACCATATCAAATCCTACAAAATTCATTAACTTCCTTATTTTGATAGAATCAGGAAGCACCACTGATTCTACAGGACCAAACCCCCAAGTATTTACTAAAACTCCAATAGTCGGATCAAAAACACCATCAGTTTCTTTGTATATCTTTAAGGATTTTTGATACACTTCGGTAAAATAATCATCTACGACAATTGTAGTATCTCCTTTATTAATTTTAGAAATGTCAGAATTTGAAATATAAGTAGATAAGGATCTATTAATTAAATAAAACAAGCTATCTATAGACTTCGTAATATCTCTTTTTTCTTTATCAAAATAAGTAATGTGATATGTAGTACCAAAAGCCAAACCATCTAATTTTATCATTTCTGATGGCTTATTTTCTTTACAGGAAATCGACAAAAATAATAAAATAGTAATTCTTAGATAAATAATCTTCATCAGTTATTATAGGTGTTAATTCTTAACTTTACATTAATCATTCAAAGATATCGTTTTATTTATGTTAAAATCCTATTAAAATTCCCTTCGCTCAATTTTTTTTTTAATAACTTCGCATTCTAAATTTAAAAATAACACTATCAATTATGAAGAAAATTCATTTTCTATCCCTAGCAGTAGTAATTTTGCTATCATCTTGTGTATCGCAAAAGAAATTTGACCTTTTACAGGGTCAGTATGATGCTGCTAAAATCGAACTAACAGACGTAAAAGCTAAAGTATTAGAATGTCAAGTTGAAAAAGACAAATTTGCAAATAAAGTTGCTACTTTAGAAGAACAAAACAAATTTTTGAAAGAAAATCAAGCAAATTCTATTAGACAAATAGAAAACTTAACTACACTTTCTCAATCAGCTAGTAGTAATATCAGTGATATTGTTGCTCAGTTAAGTGAAAAAGATAAATACATTAATGGCATAAGAGGAGCTATGTCTAGAAAAGATTCTATCAATCTTGCTCTAGCCGTTCATTTAAAAAGTGCTTTATCTGATGGCATTCAAGATGAAGATATTATAGTTGATGTTGAAAAAACTGTAGTCTACATTTCAATTTCTGATAAGTTATTATTTAAAAGTGGAAGTTCTGTAATATCATCTAAAGCAAAAGGATTACTACAAAAAGTTGCTACAGTAATTGCCAACAAACCAGATATGGAGGTAATGGTTGAAGGTTATACTGATAACAGACCTATCAAATCTGCTAGAACAAAAGATAATTGGGACTTAAGTACACAACGTGCAACTTCAGTAATTAGAGTATTACAAAATAGTTATAATATTGATCCAAAAAGATTGATAGCTGCTGGTAGAAGTGAATATTTACCACTAGCCACTAATGATACTCCTGAAGGACGTTCTAGAAATAGAAGAACAAGAATTGTAATTCTACCTAAATTAGATCAATTCTTTGATATTTTAGAGCAAAAACCCAAAGGTGCTGCTGCAAAAGGAATAAAAGAAGGAGAAGGCAAATAAAGAATTAAGAACACAAACAAAAAGCAGGGCAATTAATAATTGCCCTGCTTTTTGTTTTAAACTATATTCTACTTCTAATTCAATGATTTACACATAGCTTCTTTACAACTCATAAAACTAGAAAAATTATGACGTGCACCATCTTTAAAAGTTATAAAATTAACATTCTAGAATTATTCATTGAAGAGACTTTAGTAGCCAAACCTATACCTAAAAAACATCAGTAGACTATAATATATTTTTTATCTACATTTATTTTATTATAAATAGCGAGAGCAACATCTTTCATTTCCTATTAGTTTCTTTTTACCTGTACTCTTACCAAAACCTCTACAATCCATCATAGTCACATCCCAATTATGCAAAGAAACCAACAGTAAACTTTCTGAGCCTTGACACTTCTTGAATTCTCTTTCAAATAGAACACAACATCTTTTAACCTGAGTTCGACTTAAGATTTGTTTGCAGTTTAGATGAATTTTTATTCAATTTGAAGACGAATTTTAGAAAGACTAACGGGTTAGTTTGAGGAAATTTGGCGAAAATTGGAAAAAATTCATCAAATCCGAAGGAAATATAAAGAAAAGGTAATATTTTCATGTAAATTTTTTGAAATATCAAGATATTCATTCAAATTTTCCATTTCAAATCTCACCTTTTCTTTACAGTCTGCAGATCAAAGCTTAAGCCGAACTCAGGTTTTTAGGTTTTTAGTTTTAAAATGTAGGTCATTTATAAGTACCTTGTCTGACAACTGTATATTGTATTTTTCAAGTACTTGATTTTAGTACTGAAAAATAAAACTCTTCTTGACTAAAGTATAAAATTATACTTACAGCAATAATACTTATACTAAAAATTGATATGATTAGAATTCTCTCATTTAAGAATGTTAAATATACAAGGCTTAAAACTAACATATATTCAATAAACTGGCACACTTATTGATGTTAATATAATTTTAACCCAAATCATCTATTAAAAAATTTGGGTTTAACCTTTAAAAACTTATACATTATGAATTTTTCAAAAGAAAACCTAAAACATCAACACCCAACCGAGAAATTCTTTAAAAGTCCAGCTCTATTTATGCAGTTAGGTTTAGTATTGGCATTATTTATTGTCTATTTAACTTTAGAGATTACAACTGCAAAAACAGTTGTAACAATAGATTATATTGACCCTGACGAACCAGACGCTTATGCTCTTTCTCCCCCTACTATTAGTATTGAACGAAAACAGACTTTAGTTAACAAACAAAAAGTGGCAGAAAAAGTACCATTAATAGACATTAATATTGTGCCTGATAATAATCCTGCAACAATTTTAGAATTGCCAAGTGACGGAAATAACAAACCAACACCAACCATTGGTAGTCTTATTGAGGCTCCTGACATTGTTGAAGAACCAAAACCAATTGACTTTATTAGGTTAGAGGAAGCCCCTATATTCCCTGGTTGTGAAGGTTTAAAAGGACAAGCTTCTAAAAAATGTTTCACAAAACAGATGTCTAAGTTTGTAAGTAGAAAGTTTGACACTAGTATTGCTGAAGAATTAAACTTAACTGGTAAGCAA
>JAMONB010000142.1 GCA_027066745.1 Flavobacteriaceae bacterium | reverse complement strand
AAATTTAATAACAAGAATTTTATAATGGTTTTAAATCTTTTTTGTTTGTAGAAATTTCGTAAAGATTTGTAGAGGTAAAAAAGAAAAATTAATGAAAAGACCCCTTTTCCAATATCAGTATTGAGTGTTCTGTCAAAAAGCACAAAAATAATAAGAAGTATAAAGAACACAGTCTGTACATTAAAAACAAAGACCAAATGCTCTGTATAATTCTTTTTACCTCTAATATACAACAGTGAAAGAAACAAAGTAAAAATAGGGAGCATAAAGAATAATGTTATTGATATTTTAGAAACAATACGGTCATAATATGATTTTCTAAAATTGGGTTCGTTTTTAAATGTATTAAAATCTTGGGCTTTTGTATAATAGAAAATATTCCATTTTGTTTTTTTTTGCCCCATGTCTTCAAGTGCTTCTAAAGCTGAAGTGTTAGGGTGTTTTTCGTTATACTTTGTAAATACGACCATCTTTTTGTCAATTTTTTGATCATGAGTGTTTTTCAATAACTCCTTTTCAACTGAAAATTTTGTTGCTGCAGGTAATAAATAGTTTACATTTTTAGATTTGAAAGTTGTTTTTAAATGTTCAATGGCACCCTGTTTCAATTCTAGAAAATGTTCTTTTTCTCCCCAGTTGCTTAATTTTTCTTTTTTTGATAAATTTGAAATAAATGACAGGGTGGGTTTGTAAAGGAGGTTAAATACAGAATCTTTTTGTTTTGCTGTAAAAGATTCGTTATTTAATAGTTTTAAAATAGTTTTAGAACGGAGTATAGAATCTATATAACTGTTGGTTTTTTGTTTGTCTAATTCTAGAATTGTAATAGTGTCTTTGAAGTCCATCATAAACCCTTTTTCAAAGGCATTTACAGGAGCGTTTTCTACTTCTTTATTACCATCATCTATTCTATATCCGTCCAATACAGAAAACAACCCTTGTAATAAGAAAAAAACAATAGATACATGAAGGTATAGTTGAAACGGGTTTACATATCGCCTTCGTTTACCTTTAATATAATCTTTTGATACTTTAGCTGGTTTAAAGAGTAAAGGAACAAAAGTGTTGAAAAAACGAGTATCAAATGAAAAGAAACCAGAAAAGAATTCAGAGACAAATTGTTTAATACTTAAGGGTAGTTCGTCATTTACCTGTCCGCAATTTGAGCAGAAATTGTCTTTGTCAGAAATAGGTTGCTTACAATTTAAGCATTCTATACCTCTTTTGTTTTGTCTAAATCGGGTTGTTGATTTCACTTTTTAATTGGCTCTAAGCTGATAAAAGTAAAGAATTATATTGAATTGCTATCAAAAGAGAAGGTAATAAATTTGTGTCAATTCGAAATTGCAGGAACTGTCAATTGAAAAGTGGGAATATGTACTTTAAAATTTTTGGTAGTTGTAAAGTTTATCATATTGTAATGCCCTTTCATTGATCCTGTAGGAGAAGAAAGGTTGCAATACGATCTGTATGTATAACTCATTTTAGGAGCAATAATTGGTTTTTTTCCAATAACGCCCTCTCCTTCAATAATTTCAATATTTTTTAGAGCGTCAAAAATTTTCCAATGCCTATCGGTCAATTGTACAGAATCATTACTTTGATTTTCAATGGTAATACTATAACTAAAAGAAAAGCACAACTTGTTATTTTGATGACAGACGCCTTCAAAATTTGTCTCTACAGAAATTTTAATTCCATTTGTTACTTGTTGAACCATTTTGTACAGTAAAATATTAAAGCAAAGATATGTTTTTTTATCTTTTAATCATGTTATTCAATACATTAGATGTTCTAATTGTAATTTAGTTGCGTAAATTTTCTGAATTTGCATGTCCGTACCCAATTACTTGGTCATATCTGCTACCAGTGGGCTTGTAATAGACCAATACATAGTAATCATTTTCAGTTTGGTAAAAAGAACCTTCAATAGCACGATTATTTATTTCTTTTTTAGCATTAGCAGTTACATAGCTGTAATTGTAAAAACCCTGTTTTAACAATAGTGTACAAGTGTAGATTTTATAGTCTTCATTGTAAATCATTTTATTTTCATCATTCAATTGCCAATCATTAAAATCACCATAGACATAAATAGCATCTTCGCTAATATCCGTTAAGGCCTCTAACGCAAAATGGACTTGAGAATAATCAGCCTCTGTTGCACTAATATCGCTATCTATAGTTCTAATGACAAAGTTACCATTAACATCAGGGTAAAATGTGTAGGTTTTGTTTTTACGCATCTCATCAGTGTATAAATAGGTTTGAAAAAGACCATCAAGTCTTGTTTTAGCTATGTTATTGGTGGCATTCCTTATTTCTTTGGTGTCAAAAAACAAGTATTCGTTACCAGCCCAAAAAGAAACTTTATCAGAATATTTATAGAGAAGTTGGTTGCCTTTGTAAAATTGAGGTTTTATATTTTTGATTGCGGTATTCCAATCGTTATTCTGATAGACAACTACATTAATTTCTTGACTTGGATTGTTGATACGTAAATCAGGGTGATTGATTGAAAACTCAATATTGTGTTTAGAGCTTATGTAAGAAATATCTCTGCTCTTGTGTACGCTTATACCAACAGTAACTTTAGGTTGATAGACTATAAAAGGCCTAGTAAAAATAATCTCATCATCTTGGTTTGTAATGGTAATTAAGTAATTTCCACTTAATTTGATAATAGTTTTCTCATTTGGTATTTGTAGTTTGTGGTAAGTATAGGGTTGTATAGTGTTAAAAGAATTTTCATAATCTCTAATCCAATCAGAATTATAACCATTTATATATTCTGTGGCAATTAGTTTTGAAGCTTTCCAATTATAATCGTAATGTTCAATTTTGTAAGTATATTCTTCTTGACTATCGCTTAAATCATCAAATTCTAAAATTAGTGGTTCTCCTAATTTAATGATTGGTGAAAAATTATTTGTTAATCTTGATCGTAATACAACTGTTTTTATGTAGGGTGGTGGGTCAACAATGACTTCACTCTGAGCATTGCTGATACTGCAAATAAAAAGGATAAATAGTGAGAAAATAGACTTGTACATTTGTGTTTTTTGTTATTTAAAAGCAAAAGATATACCAAAATTAATGAAAATCAGTTTACTATGTGTAAAGTGTAAAAATAAGTAGAAATAATTTAATTATTTAGAATCGCTATAAATAAGTATTTATCTTAAATAAAAGCGAATAACAAATACAAAAGTTTTAAATTTGCACCGTTTTTTAGAGACAATAAATCCAAATCTTAATTTATGTCACAAGACATTCGTATTAAAAAAGGCTTAGATATTAAACTTATTGGCGAAGCAAGTCAAACGACAACGCCACTTTCTATAAGTAGTATTTATGCTGTAAATCCTGATAATTTTCACAAAATTACACCCAAGCTCTTAGTAAAAGTTGGAGCTAAATTAAAAGCAGGAGACGCATTATTTCATGCAAAATCAAACGATAAAATTTTATTTCCTTCTCCAGTAAGTGGTGAACTTATTGAAATTGTGAGAGGGGAGAAGCGTAAAGTATTAGAACTAAAAATAGCAGCAGATAAAACTCAATCGTATCATGATTTTGGTAAGAGTGATGTCAATAATATGTCTGCTGAAGATGTGAAGACAAAATTATTAGCATCGGGTTGTTGGCCGTTTATTAAAAGACGTCCCTATGATGTAATTGCGAACCCTGAAGAAGCACCAAAAGCAATTTTTATTTCAGGCTATGCGAGTGCTCCTTTAGCAACTGATTACGATTATGTATTGAAAGGCAAAGAGGCTGAATTGCAAGCGGCAATTACTGCATTAACAAAATTAACGACTGGTAAAGTTCATATAAGTGTTGGTAAAAATGCTATCTCACCATTAGCAAATGTAACAGGAGCGGCAATACATAAAGTTTCTGGGCCTCATCCTAGTGGAAACGTAGGTACTCAAATTGCAAAAATTGACCCCATCAATAAGGGTGAAGTTGTTTGGGTGGTAACACCACAAGATTTAGTAGTGATAGGTGAGTTATTACTTACAGGAAAATTCAATATTAAAAGAACTATTGCTTTAACAGGAGCTCAATTTATTAAAACAGGTTATGTTGAAGTGATTGCAGGGACAAGTATTGCAGATATAGTCGCTGAAAATTTAGAAGGTAATACTAGAATTATAAGTGGTAATGTACTTTCGGGTACACAGGTTACTCAAGAAGGTAGTATAGGGTATTATGACAATCAAATTACTGCCATTCCAGAAGGAGACGATTATGACTTCTTTGGATGGGCAAAACCAATTTTCAATAAAATATCTTCATCAAGAGCATTGACATTTTCATGGTTGTTTCCTAATAAAAAATTCAATTTAAATACAAATACCAATGGTGAACACAGGGCGTTTGTGGTTACTGGTGGTTATGAAGAGGTATTTCCTTTAGATATTTATCCGATGCAAATCTTAAAAGCGTGTATGTATAAAGATTTAGATGAAATGGAAGCATTAGGAATGTATGAAGTAGCACCAGAAGATTTTGCATTGACAGAATTTGTATGTGTTTCTAAACAGCCACATCAAAAGATTATTAGAGAAGGTTTAGATTTAATGATAGAAGAAATAGGTTAAAAAAATAACAATGGGTTTAAAACAAAACTTACACAAATTAAAAGAGAAGTATGAGGGTACAAAAGCTGCTCCAGCTTTTAATGCATTGCATACTTTTTTATATACGCCAAACGATACAACGCATAACGGTACACATATTAAAGCTGTAGACGATTTAAAGCGGACAATGAATACCGTGATTTTGGCATTAATTCCCTTAGTTATTTTTGGAATGTTCAATGCAGGTTACCAGCATCATTTAGCATTTGGTGATATTCAAGCGGTAACTGGAGGGTTTTTTAGTTCAGAATTTTGGACATTAGACAACTTTATGATTGGTTTTTGGAAAATTTTACCCTTAATTATTATCTCTTATGGAGTTGGGCTTGGTGTTGAATTTATTTTTGCAATTATCAAAGGGCATGAAGTTGAAGAAGGGTATTTAGTAACAGGTATGTTAGTACCTTTAATTGTACCTATTGACATTCCTTTATGGATGCTATCCGTTGCTGTAATTTTTGGTGTAGTCATTGGTAAAGAAGTGTTTGGTGGTACGGGTATGAATATTTTAAACCCTGCATTAACCATTAGAGCCTTTCTATTCTTTGCCTATCCAACTTGGATGTCAGGTGATAAAGTTTGGGTAAATGGTGCAGTAGAAAGATCAAATGAAATTATAGCAGGAGCAAAAGTAGATGCCATTTCTGGAGAAACACTTTTAGGAACCCTAGCACAAGGTAAAGAAGTAGTGTACTCTGTTTGGGATATGTTCTACGGTTTTATTCCAGGTTCAGTAGGCGAAACATCAACTTTATTGATTTTATTAGGAGGTCTCTTTTTAATATTCTCAAAAATTGGAAGCTGGCGTATTATGCTAAGTGCAACGTTGGGAGCTTTGGCAATGGGGCTTATCTTTAATGGTATTGCTGATGCAGGTTGGATTGCTGAAGGAAGTAAATTTTATACTTTAATGAGTACTACTTTTTGGCATCATTTATTAATTGGTGGTTTTGCTTTTGGTGTAGTCTATATGGCGACTGACCCAGTAACAGCATCACAAACCAATAAAGGAAAATGGATTTATGGATTCTTAATTGGTTTTATGTCTATTATGATTCGTGTTTTCAATCCCGCATATCCAGAAGGTGTAATGTTAGCTATTCTATTGATGAATGTATTTGCACCAACGATTGACCATTATGTAGTTCAAGGCAATGTAAAGAAAAGATTAAAACGTATAAAAGTTAAAACAACTTAAAATCTCTGTGAATCTCTGTGTGTCCTCTATGATACGCTGTGTAAGAACAAAATAAAAATGGAAAAAAGAACAGATAAAAATTCATATACCATCCTATTTGCTATCGGAATGGTATTGGTAGTAGGTTCATTACTGGCATTTGCTGCGGCATCACTAAAACCTAAAATAGACGAAAATAGACGTATAGAAAAACAACAAAATATTCTTTACGCAATGGGTGTTAATAATAATGAAGAAGGAAGTGTAGCTTTTATTTCTACAGATGTGGTAGCAGATGAATTTACAAAGTATATTAAAAAACAGATTATCATTCAAGGAGATAAAGTAACCGAAGATGCCAATGCCTATTTAATTGATATCAAAAAAGAGCAAACAGCAGCTAAAACAGCTTCTTATCAAAGAAGATTACCGTTGTTTATTGGTGAAAAAGACAGCAAAACATTTTATATAGCACCTATTAGAGGAAAAGGTTTGTGGGATGCCATTTGGGCTTATGTGGCTATGGATAAAGACATGGTTGTACAAGGTGTGTTTTTTGATCATACAGGAGAAACAGCTGGTCTAGGAGCAAACATCAATAAACGCTTTTTTATGGATGATTTTATTGGAGAGCATTTATTAAGTAATGGTGTTTTTAAAGGAATTAAAGTTGCTAAAGGAAATGCAGACCCTCTAAATAAAGATAAAACAGATCATGAAATTGATGCTATAGCTGGAGCAACCATTACTGGTGATGGTGTTTCTGCAATGTTAAGATCTGAATTGAAATTATACGTACCGTATTTTAAAACTTTAAAAACAAATTAAATCTATGGGACTTTTATCAAAAAAAGACGCACAGTTAATCACAGACCCGTTAACGGATAACAATCCTGTTACCATTCAAGTATTAGGTATCTGTTCTGCTTTGGCAATTACAGCAGAGCTTGAAGCTTCTTTAGTGATGGCAATTTCAGTATTGTTTGTACTGTCAATAGGTAATGTGGTTATCTCATTGATGCGGAATATCATTCCTTCAAAAATTAGAATTATTGTACAATTGATTGTTGTTGCAGCTTTAGTAATTGTAGTTGATTTGGTACTGAAAGCCTTTGCTTATGAGTTGAGTAAAACCTTATCGGTTTTTGTAGGTCTAATTATAACCAACTGTATTATCATGGGGCGTTTTGAAGCGTTTGCTTTGGCAAATGGGCCTTGGAAAGCTTTTCTTGACGGTATAGGTAACTCTTTGGGTTACGGAGTCATCTTAATCATAGTAGGTTTTTTTAGAGAATTATTAGGCTCTGGTACTTTGTTTGGTATTCCAGTTTTAGGAGATCCAATAGCAAAAACAGGCTTATATAGTATCGGTTATGAAAATAACGGATTTATAATTATGCCCCCAATGGCATTGATTGTATTAGGAATTATTATTTGGATACAACGTAGTAGAAACGAAGCATTAATAGAAGAACATTAGACGTAGAGCGTCATTCTGAATTTATTTCAGGATCTCACAATAAAAAAAAATGGAACATTTAGAATTATTTTTCAAATCAATCTTTATAGACAACATGGTATTTGCCACGTTCTTAGGAATGTGTTCTTACCTAGCTGTATCTAAAAAAGTAACCACAGCAGTAGGTTTAGGTGCTGCAGTAATCTTTGTATTGGCAATAACAGTACCTTTAAACTGGTTGTTAGATCAATATATTTTACAACCAGGTGCTTTAACTTGGTTAGGCCAAGAATATGCAGATTATGATTTAAGTTTCTTATCATTTATCTTATTTATTGCAACTATTGCAACTATGGTACAATTGGTAGAGATTGTGGTAGAGAAATTTTCTCCATCATTATACAATTCATTAGGTATATTTTTACCTTTAATTGCGGTAAACTGTGCCATTTTAGGAGGCTCGTTATTTATGCAGTCTCGTGAAATTCCAACCATTGGTTTAGCACTTACCTATGGTGTTGGCTCAGGGATTGGATGGTTCTTAGCTATTTTAGCCATTGCTGCAATCCGTGAAAAAATTAGATATTCTAACGTTCCGCCTGCATTACGTGGACTAGGAATTACCTTTATCATTACAGGATTAATGGCAATTGGTTTTATGAGTTTTGGAGGGATGTTAACAGGCGGTGAAGAAGAGGCAGTAGCAGAAGAGAAAACAGAACAAGCAATTCAAATAGAAAAGATTAAAGTTGATGATGGAGTAAAAGAAATAGAAGCAGAAAAGACAACAGCATTAAACGAGTAATATGATATTAGCAGTAAGCACGACAGGAACAATTATTATCACTGTAATAGCATTTTTAGTTATTACGCTTTTATTGGTTGGATTATTATTAGTTGTAAAACAAAAACTAGCTCCTTCTGGACCAGTAAAAATCACCATTAATGGTGAGAAAGTTATTGAAGTAGCATCTGGTGGAAGTTTATTATCAACTTTAGGTAATGAAAAAATATTCTTACCTTCAGCTTGTGGTGGAGGTGGTACATGTATTCAATGTGAATGTCATGTAAACTCTGGTGGAGGTGAAGCTTTACCAACAGAGGTGCCTCATTTTTCTAGAAAAGAGCTGAAAGAAGGTGTTCGTTTAGCATGTCAGGTAAAAGTAAAACAAGACATGGATATTTCAATTCCAGAAGAAATTTTTGGGATTAAGAAATGGGAAGCCACAGTAGTTTCTAACTATAACGTTGCTACATTTATTAAGGAGTTTATTGTAGAAATTCCTGAAGATATGAACTATAAAGCTGGGGGTTATATCCAAATTGAAATTCCGAAGACAGAAGTTAAATATGCTGAAATGGATGTTACCGCACACCCTGAAGATCATCCAGGTGAGCCAGATAAATTCAAGGGCGATTGGGAAAAATTCAAATTGTGGCCTTTGGTGATGAAGAATACCGAGACGGTTGAAAGAGCCTACTCTATGGCTTCTTATCCTGCAGAAGGTAGAAAAATAATGTTAAATGTACGTGTTGCAACACCTCCATTTGACAGAGATAAAGGCGGCTGGATGGATGTGAATCCAGGTATTGCTTCGTCATATATTTTTAATCAAAAACCAGGAGATAAGGTAACTATTTCTGGACCTTATGGTGAGTTCTTTATCAATGATTCTGAAGCTGAAATGTTATATGTTGGTGGTGGAGCAGGTATGGCACCCATGCGTTCGCATTTATACCAATTGTTTAGAACATTAAAAACAAATCGTAAAGTAACCTATTGGTATGGAGGACGTTCTAAAGCTGAATTGTTTTACATACATTACTTTAGAGCATTAGAAAAAGATTTCCCGAATTTTAAATTCTATATCGCATTGTCTGATCCAGCTGAAGCGGATAATTGGAAAGTAAAAGAAGACATTCATGATGAAGCAGGAGACGGTTTTGTAGGTTTTATCCATCAAGTAGTGATAGATCAATACTTGTCAAAACATGAAGCTCCTGAAGATTTAGAATTGTATTTCTGTGGCCCTCCATTAATGAACAACGCAGTTCAAAAAATGGGTGAAGATTTTGGTCTAGCTGATGAGAATATTAGATTTGATGACTTTGGAGGCTAGAAAGCGGTCTGTAGAATTCATCATTAATAACAAACAAAAAACCAACACAAATAGTGTTGGTTTTTTGTTTGTTATTTGAATGCTCTTATCTAAATCTCGATTAAGTGTTAGCTCAATTGTTTAACTGGGTTATATCAATAATTTTTTATTCTTTTAAGACCATATCAATACACATTACTGAAGCGAGAATTAATAACCTGATTTTATCATCTGGAGATACCTTTTCGTCAATTTTCAACATATAATTATCAGCAGAAGTAAAAAGCTCTTTTCCAATTCCAGCCCACTTCTTACTAACATGTGCAAGTTCAGTATCGCCTTTCATAAATTTAAAATCCCAACTAGTCCATTTTCCTTTCAGAGTACATAAAATAGTATTATTAGTATCTAAAACATCAAATTTACCACCTATAGAAAAAAACTTTTGTTTAAATTTTCCAATGGGTTTGTCTTTTGCATCAAATACTTCAACTAGAGAGGTGAAAAAGGAAGTTCCTCGTTTTATAGTTAACACTTTTTGTCCGCTATTTGTTTTAATTTCAATATGAAAAGGAGTCATTCTTTTAAAGTCTGTAAATCGTAATATTTTAGAGAAGAAACTTAAATTTTCTTCTCTACAACTCATAATCATTTCATTAGTTTCAGGGTTGTAGATGTCGTAATTATTTGATGCTTTGAAGATGCCTGTGTGCTCTTTTATAAAAAATAAGTTTCGATTTAAAATAGAATTCATAAGTAAGGTAGGTTAAAAGTGAAAAGATAGTAATTACAGAGTAAACTACTTTTTACGCTAGTTTATTGTTTGTGAAACGATAAAGTAGTATAGTTAAATTCTTATCTTTGAAAAAAAACAAAAATGTTTCACAAATTTTTACTATTTAATATAACCTTATTGTTGTTAGTGAATTGCAATAGTCAAAATAAAAAAGATATGACTAAACATAAATATACCAATGCATTGATAGATGAAACGAGTCCTTATTTATTACAACATGCTCATAACCCTGTTGATTGGCATGCATGGAATGATGAAACCTTGGCTTTGGCAAAAAAAGAAAATAAGCTAATTTTAATTTCTATTGGTTATGCAGCTTGCCATTGGTGTCATGTAATGGAACATGAAAGTTTTGAAGATACTACTGTTGCTAAAATAATGAATCAGAATTTTATCAATATCAAAGTAGATAGAGAAGAAAGACCAGATGTAGACCAAGTGTATATGAACGCTGTACAATTGATGACAGGTAGAGGTGGTTGGCCTCTAAATTGTATTGCTTTACCAGACGGAAGACCCGTTTGGGGAGGTACTTATTTTCCGAAAGAAAATTGGATTAGCATTTTAGAGCAATTGGCAAAATTGTATAAAGAAACTCCTGAAAAATTAGAAGGAAATGCTGCTAAATTAACAGAAGGTGTTCAACAAGATGGTTTGGTTATATTAAATAATGATAAAAAAGAATATACATTTGAAGAGTTAGATACCATTGTTTCTAAATGGAAGCAATATATGGATACTGATTTAGGAGGTAGTGCTGGTGCTCCAAAATTCCCAATGCCAAGTAACACTCAGTTTTTATTGCGTTATGCTATCCAAAATGGAGATGAAAACATGTTAAATTATGTAAATACGACATTGACCAATATGGCTTTAGGAGGAATGTACGATCAAGTTGGGGGCGGTTTTGCTCGCTATTCTGTAGATGCCAAATGGCACATCCCTCATTTTGAAAAAATGCTTTATGACAATGGGCAACTGGTGAGTTTGTATGCCAATGCTTATTTAGTCACTAAAAACCCTTTGTACAAACAAGTTGTATATGAAACAACAGCTTTTGTAGAACGTGAATTGATGCATGAAAACGGGGCATTCTATTCTTCGCTTGACGCGGATAGCGACAATGCAGAAGGAAAACTTGAAGAAGGAGCTTTTTATGTGTGGAAAAAAGAGGAATTGCAAAAAATTATCAAAGATGATTTTAACCTTTTTGCTGATTATTACAATATCAATGATACTTTTAAATGGGAACATGAAACTTATAATTTACATAGAACAACAACAAATGAAACTATTGCTAAAAAACACGAATTAAGCGTAGATGAACTAGAAGCTAAAATTAAATCTTGGAAGAGTATGCTACTCACTGCAAGATCAAAAAAAGACAGACCAAGATTGGATGATAAAATATTAACTTCATGGAATGCTTTGATGCTTAAAGGATATATTGATGCTTATCGTGTTTTTGGTGATGATCATTTTTTGAAACGAGCATTGAAAAATGCTAATTTTATTGCAAAAGTACAGCATAAAGAAGATGGAGGTTTGTATCGTAATTTTAAGAATAAGAAAAGTTCAATCAATGCCTACATGATAGATTATGCTACGGTGATTGATGCTTTTATTAGTTTGTACGAAGTTACTTTAGATGAAAAGTGGTTGCAAAATGCTAAAAATTTAACCAATTATACTTTTGACCACTTCTATGATGATAAAAGTAATATGTTTTTCTTTACCTCAAATGAAGATAAAGGGCTCATAGCTAGAAAAATTGAAGTTGATGATGATGTGATATCATCTTCAAATTCAATTATGGCAAATAATCTATTTAAACTTGGACATTATTTTAGCAATCCTACTTATGCTAAAAATGCAAACCAAATGTTACATAATGTAAAAGGAAAGATTTCAGAATATGGTGGAAGAGCTTCTAATTGGCTATTCCTATACGCGAATTATTTGGGTGATTTCTATGAAGTAGCTATTGTTGGTGATGATGCCAAACAAAAGTTAAAAGAGATAAATCAAAAATACATTCCTAATAAATTAATTGTAGGTAGTACTACTGATAGTAAAATGCCCTTGTTAGAATATAAATATAAAAAAGGTGTAACTACAATTTATGTGTGTATTGATGGAGCTTGTCAGTTACCAGTAAATGAAACAGCAAAAGCTTTAGAACAAATGAATACAAAGTTTTAATCGAAAAGAATTCCTCTAGGCTCTGTCACGCCTTCATGTAGCCATTTCGGCGGAAGAAGGCTTTGAGGTTTCCGATTCACCTCTTCCTTGGGAGAGGTCGAAACTGCCTTTCTGCAGTTTCGGGAGAGGTAAAATACCAGATTTTGGTTTTTGATCCTAAGGTCAAAAGCTTGTGTCCATCTTGATTGGGTATGAAACCAGCGAAATACCCCTATGTCTTGCCTCGGGGATAGTTGGTTTTAAGAAATTTTTATTTAGAAGAGTAATTGTGGTATAGTATTTGTTTGTGTTCTGTTTTTTAATTAATAAAACTAACTTAAGTATTTTGAAAATGAAGAGAACAATTACCACTTTCGCACTATTAATAATAATAGCTTCTACTATTACAGCACAAAAATTAGTAAAACCAACCAATCAAGAAATTGTTACTCTAATTAAAAAATCTTTTGAAAAAGATAATAGTGGTCATGGACTCTTATTTGGACTTCCATATCGTGTTTTTAATGAACATGAGTATACTGATTTTAAAATAAATTCTATAAAAATAACTAAAGTTG
>JAMONB010000141.1 GCA_027066745.1 Flavobacteriaceae bacterium | reverse complement strand
CACTATCAAAATTTGCTGTAAAACTAAATATATTCATATCTTTATTTTCTCTAAAGATAAGCATTAATTATCAATTATTAGTGTTTGCGGATATACAAACTTTTTTTCTTTAAAGAACATTTTAAAAATCTTGTAAACAATAATGCTACTTTTAAATTTTGTGTTTGTGGCTCTATCAATATTTGCCTTTCTTTTTAGATAGTTTTTTAGCCCCTTTAAGACTTTCGTTTAGCATCGTCTCTAGTTGACTGTTGGTACTACAAAACTCAACAGACATAATACTTTAAAAAGATTAAGCCAAATTTACCTCTAGAAGAAAAATAATTATTTACCCCTTTTACACCAATTTAAATTGGTATTAGGCCTTTTTTAATCTTAAAATAATCACTAAGGAATTGTTGTGTAGATTTTTCATAAATCACTCCTCAAAAATTGATTGAAGTAAATATCAAAAATTATCAGAAGTTTTTTAAATAAAAATTCATGCTGTAAATCAGAGATTATTAGGGTTTTAAACATACATAATAATTAAAATTCGGATTTTTAAAAATTACGCTCCTTTTTGAGGAAGTCAGCAGTTAATTTGCAATTTATTTTACTGATATTCAAAATAGTTATTAAATTACTGAAGCACTTGTCTAGAACTTCTTTTCAATAACAAATTGATGTAATTCAAAGACTTTGAGAATATAATTCATATCTACTCTCCACTATAGCTCACAAAATTTCTAGGAGTTTCATATAATGTAATAGAAAGATCGTGTCTTTTATCAATTTTAGGACGAAGTTTATTCCATATTACCACTACAATGTTTTCTGCAGTTGGGTTTAAGTTTTTAAATTCAGCAACTTCTTCATTTAAATTTTTATGATCGAAAGCATCTTCAATTTCAACCTTTATCAAACCTTTCAAGACTTTCATATCCATTACAAAACCTGTTTCTAGATCAATCTCACCAGTAACTGACACTGTTAAATCGTAATTATGCCCGTGATAAAGTGGATTGCTACACTTGCCAAAAATTGCCAAATTTTCCTCATCAGACAATCCTCTTTTATGCAATCTATGTGCAGCGTTAAAATGAGCTTTTCTATTTACGGTTACTTTCATGTGTTTATATTTATTGTTTTTTAACAGTCACATGCTGTTCGCTATTAATCATTCCTTAGATGTGAAAATTTAACATGTTCGTTTCATAAGACACTAATTTCACTCCCGAAGTCTCGGGGTTCACTAAAAACATTACTTGAATAAAAAACCTATCAACACTCATTATTCAAAACTAGATTCCTGCCTACACAGGAATGACAAACTATTATACCTTGGTCAAACGTTGATAATACTCTTTGAAAATAATTTTAAACCAAGCTGTATAAGTCTCTGGCAGCAAATCGACATCAGTTTTAACCTCTTCTAATGTCATCCATTTATAAGCTTTAACTTCTTCTGGATTAATTTCAGGATTCTCATTATACAAGCCAATCATTACATGATCTAATTCATGCTCTGTAAGCCCATTATCAAAAGGTGCTTTATAAATAAATGAAAAGACTTCTTTTAATTCCGTAACAAAACCCATTTCTTCAAATAAACGTCTTTTTCCTGCCTCAATATTGGTCTCACCTACTCGTTGATGACTACAACAGGTGTTTGTCCATAATAACGGAGAATGGTATTTACTCATAGCTCTTTGTTGCAATAACAATTCATCCTTTTCATTAAAAACAAAAACTGAAAATGCACGATGTAATACCGCCTTTTCATGAGCTTCTAACTTAGGCATCGTCCCAATTTGCTCATTAGCTTCATTTACCAATATTACCTGTTCTTCTTTCATAAATATTGGTGCAATTTAATCATTAAAATCATCCACATCAAAACTTTTAATTTTAATTGTGGTTATTTTATCTTCTATATGATTCCAAGCCATATAAACAATACCATTTACAATTTCTAACTGAGGAAATCCACTTGCTCTAGCAGATGACATTTTAGCGACCACAATAGGTTCAAACATTTTACCTTCTCTAGGTACTTTTATTATTTTTAATTCTGCACCAGCATCTGTGGATTCCATCCATGATACAAGTACATTATCTTCATCTAAAAAGGCAACATCTACTCTACCTATTGCTTTACCGCTACTTATTTCAATCGGCGTATCAAAACTCTTACCACTATCGTTAGAAAACACAATACTTACTTTAGGTATGGCATCAGCTTCTGTAAACCAAGCTACTGCCAAAGCTGTATTAAACGAAGCTACCTTGGGTCCATTAACTGGACAGCCATTAATTACCCAATAATCATTATGTATCGGTTTTGGTATTGTCCAACTTCCATCAAGTAAACGCGAAATATAAATATCTCTCACTTCATCATCTGTCCTATCTCGATATACTACAACAGGCCCTTTAGGAGTAATTGCAGCACTAGTCTGGCAGCAATCGCATGTTTTTGCATCAATCAAGGTATCATCTATAATTTCTCCAGTAGGTAATACTCTAGCAGCTCTAACATTCATCGCTCCATGACTGTTATGCTCATCATCATGACTTCCTCCGCCTGTATTTCTACCATCTAACCAAGTCACAAAGAAAGAGTCCTTTTTATAAGGTAAAAGCGTTACAAAACCATGTTCTGTTTTGGTACTATCTGTATGCAACAAAAAGTCATCTTTCCAAAGCTTACCTTTATCATTAGATAATTTCAAATGCACATCATAGGCAAAAGTTCTTGGGTCTGATTTTTGTAAATAATGAGCCAATATGTTCTCTTTATTTACTGCTATAGCAGGAAAATCAGCCCAATTTACAAACCAATTTTTCCCTCTGGCAATTTCTATAGGCTTTGACCAATACCCATTATTCAATGAGGAGAAATGTACTGAATGTACGGAGTCGTTTATTTTTTGAGTCCATGATAGATACAATTCATTTTTAGTACTAAATAAAAATGGTTGTTTACTATTGATTGGAATTAGTGGTTCAATAGTTGTAATTTTCTTTACTTTAGAATGCTCTTTTATTTTCTCTTTACAAGAAAGAAATAGTATACAAACCAAAAAAAAGCCCTTTATTTTCATCAGGTAGATTTATTAAAACTCAAATTTACAAAGTTTTGTTGAATACTTATATATTTGTATGCCTATAGCTCTTTATTAATTTGTATGCTAAAAATAAAATTTGTAGTTCTGTTAATTTTACTAACACTAATCAGTGTTACAGTCAGTTGTAAAACTGAAACAAAACAAAAGCCTATTAAAAAACAGGCTAAACCTAAATCAAAAAAGGAAGAAACAATAAAAACTAAAAAACCCTTTGACTCCATTAATCATAAAAATGCTGTTGATTTTTTAATTGCTTATGGTAAAGAACACAAATCAAACAAAGTGAAGTTTAAAACTCGATTGGGTTCTTTTATCGTGCTTTTATACGATGACACACCTCTTCATAGAGCTAATTTCATCTTTTTAGCTACTGTGGGCTATTTTAATACGACTTGTTTTCATAGAGTTGATAATAATTTTATTGTTCAAGGTGGTAATTCAGAAAATGGTCAAACTTTAGGCTTTCGAAACAAATATGAAAACTACACCATCCCTCCAGAATTTAGAAAACACCACAGACATAAATATGGTGCCTTAGCAGCAGCAAGAGATTGGGAAAATAACATCAGTAAAAAATCTACCCCATTTGAGTTTTATTTTATCCAATCAAGAAATGGAGCACATCATATTGATGGTGAACATACTGTTTTTGGAGAAATCATTTCAGGATTTGATACCTTAGATAAAATTGCAAAAGTAAGAACAGGTAGAGATGAATGGCCTTTAGATGATGTTTATATGGAGGTAACTGTGTTGAATTAAGATTTCCACTTAATACCACACCCCATACTAGGCTTTTGTATACTTGTATTCTCCTTACCTGCGAATAAACACTCTAATGCATTTCTTAAATCGCTCGCTGTAACTGGCAAACCATTATCAGGTCTAGAATCGTCTAATTGCCCTCGATACACCAATTTCAACGCAGCATCAAACACATAAGTATCAGGAGTACATGCAGCATCATAAGCCTTAGCTACATCTTGTGTTTCATCATACAAATACGGAAAGGGATACTTATTATCCTCAGCATGACTTTTCATTAAATCTGGAGCGTCTTGAGGATAATTCTCAACATCATTTGAAGAAATAGCAATAAAATTAATTCCTTTTGACTGGTAATCTTTTGCAACGCTAACCAATTGCTCATTCACATGAATGACAAAAGGACAGTGATTACAAATAAAAAATAATACTGTTCCCTTTTCCCCTCTATGGTCTGATAAGCTTATATGCTCATCACTTACAACATCTAATAAACTGAAATCTGGAGCTATCGTTCCTAAAGGAATCATATTTGATGGTGTTCTTGCCATTATCTAAATAATATTTGTAATTTTATACTTTAATTTTTGAGTTTAAAACTACTAAAAAAATGTCTAACACCATTACTTTTGACGATTTCACTAAAGTGGATATTAGAACAGGTACAATTATTGAAGTTAATGACTTTCCTAAAGCCAAAAAACCTGCCTATCAACTAAAAATAGATTTTGGTGAATTAGGCATCAAGCAATCTAGTGCTCAAATTACAGATTTGTATTCAAAAGAGGACTTATTGCACAAACAAATTACGGCAATCGTTAATTTTAAGCCAAAACAAATAGCCAATTTTATGAGTGAATGCTTGGTATTGGGCGTTGCCAATACTCAAGGAGAAATTGTATTATTAAAAGCTTCTTCATCTGTAAATAATGGTTCTCAAGTCAATTAATTATGGTAAAACCCATCAATAAAATACATTTACAAGAGCTTTCCGAAAAATTAGATGGAGAGCTTTTTTTTGATGAATTACACAAAAGTATTTATGCAACTGACGCTTCGGTATATCGAAAAATTCCACTCGCAGTTGCCTACCCAAAAAATACTGATGACTTAAAAATGCTTATCAATTTTGCACAAAACCATAAAATCACATTAATACCAAGAGCAGCTGGTACTTCTTTAGCTGGGCAATGTGTTGGTGAAGGTATTGTTGTAGACACTTCTAAACATTTTACAGAAATACTAGCCTTTGATGAGTTAGAAAAAACAGTTACTGTACAACCTGGTGTTATTCGCGATGAACTCAATCAGTTTCTAAAACCCTACGGACTCTTTTTTGGGCCCAATACTTCTACCAGTAACCGCTGCATGATGGGTGGAATGGTAGGCAACAACTCTTCAGGGACCACATCGATACAATATGGTGTTACAAGAGATAAAATTATTGATTTAAATTGTATATTATCAGATAGTTCTGAAGTATCATTTAAATCTTTAAATAAAGATGATTTTAATCAAAAATGTATTGGTAATGGCTTAGAAAATAAGATTTACAAAACCTTAAGAAATGAGCTTTCTAATAAAGAAAATCAACAAGAAATCCATAAAGAATTTCCTAAAACTTCTATCCATAGACGTAATACAGGATATGCTGTTGACGAGTTGCTCAATACCTCGGTGTTTTCTTCTAGTACAGAAAATATAAATTTAGCCAAAATCTTATGTGGTAGTGAAGGTACGTTGGCTTTCTCAACTGCCATCACTTTACAATTAGATGTGTTAGCTCCAGCAAAAAACATTACAGTGGCTGTCCATTTCAAAAGTATACAAGAAAGTTTAGAAGCAACAGTAATTGCGATGAAGCACAACCTGTATACTTGTGAATTAATGGATAAAACCATTTTAGATTGTACTAAAAGCAATCGTGAACAATTAAAAAACAGGTATTTCATTGAAGGTGATCCAGAAGCTGTACTCTTATTAGAAGTAAAAGCTACTACAGATAAAGAGACTGAAATTTTAGCAAATACACTCATTGACGACTTAAAAAAACATCAATTCGGCTACGCCTACCCAATGCTTTACAATGAAGAAAGCAATAAAGCAACAGAGCTACGTAAAGCTGGACTAGGCCTATTAGGTAATATTATTGGTGATGACAAGGCTGTAGCTTGTATTGAAGATACCGCTGTTGATTTAGAAGATTTACCTGCTTACATTACTGAATTTACGGCTATGATGGATAGTTACCATCAAAAAGCAGTGTATTATGCACATGCTGGAGCTGGAGAATTACACCTCCGTCCTATATTAAATTTAAAAAAATCTACTGATGTTGAGCTTTTTAAAACCATAACTACAGAAACGGCAAAACTGGTTAAAAAATACAAAGGTTCTTTTAGTGGAGAGCATGGTGATGGTATAGTCCGTGGTGAATTTTTACCTTTAATGATTGGTCATAAAAATTATGAGCTACTAAAACGTATCAAACACGTTTTTGACCCAAACAACATCTTTAATAAGGGAAAGATTATCGATGCTTATCCCATGGATGAATCTTTACGTTATACTATTGACCGAAAAGAACCTGAAATAGAAACTCTTTTAGATTTCTCTGATTCATTAGGGATTGTTCGTGCTGCAGAGAAATGCAATGGCTCTGGAGACTGTCGAAAGACCAGTAATGCTGGCGGAACCATGTGTCCGAGTTATAGAGCAACTTTAAATGAAAAGGATAGCACTAGAGCAAGAGCAAATGCTTTACGTGAATTTTTGACCAATTCTGACAAACTTAATAAATTCAATCATACAGAACTTAAAGAAGTATTTGATTTGTGTTTAAGCTGTAAGGCTTGTGCTAGCGAATGCCCTAGCAATGTTGATATTGCCAGTTTTAAAGCGGAGTTTTTATACCAATATCAAAAGGAAAATCCGCCTTCATTTAGAACCAAAATGTTTGCCAATAATGTCAAATACAATAAACTAGGAAGCTTATTCCCAACATTGACAAACCTAATTTTAAATACAGGTTTAACGAAAAAAATTATGGGTATTGCTCCACAAAGAAGCATTCCAAAACTAGCCAATAAAACCTTAAGGAAATGGGTTCAACAAAATACAGCACAATTAGAAGCTAAAAAACCTATAAAAGGATGTTTAACCTTGTTCTGTGATGAGTTTACCAATTACTACGACACTCAGGTTGGTATAGACACCATAAAACTACTTACAAGATTGGGTTATACCATTTCTTTTATTGACCACCACGAAAGCGGAAGAAGTCATATTTCTAAGGGATTTTTAGATGAAGCTAAAATATTAGCAGACCAAAACATTGCTATTTTTAAGGATCTTATTCATGACGACAATCCATTAGTTGGAATTGAACCCTCAGCCATATTATCTTTTAGAGATGAATATTTACGTTTAGCTGATGATAAAGATGCTGCAAAACACATTGCAAAACACACCTTCACTATTGAAGAGTTTCTCAAAAACGAGATTTTAAAAGGAAACATTACAGAAAATCAATTTACCCAAAAATCAAAGACTATCAAAATACACGGGCATTGTCATCAAAAAGCTTTGTCAAGTACAGAAGCTACTTTTACCCTATTAAATTTACCTAAAAACTATAAGGTAACTATAATCAATTCAGGTTGTTGTGGTATGGCAGGGTCATTTGGTTATGAAAAGGAACATTATAAACTCAGTATGCAAGTAGGTGAACAATCTCTTTTTTCAAAAATTAGAAAGTTTGAAACGACTACTGAAGTTTCTGCTTCTGGTACAAGCTGTAGACATCAAATTTATGACGGAACGAAAAAAACGGCCAATCATCCTGTACAATTATTATTCAAAGCATTAATTTAATCTTTATAAAATGAATAAAAACAACACGTTATCAATAGCATCACTACTATTAATCGTTTTAGGTATCGCTATGATTTACATTGGCGGGTTTTATGCTCCAAAAGTTATGTTACCTCCAATTATCACAGGTGTAGGTTTTTTTATTATCGCTTGGGTACTAAATGCTTTGAAAAAGGAATAATTATTTTATTTAGTTACCCTCCATAAAATCAACCCATTTAACAGCAAAATTTTCATCAATTAAACAAGAGGCTTTCTCTTTATTAGCTAAGTAATCAGAAAAAGGAGAATATTCAAAAGTCTCAATATTTCCTAAAAATAAATCCTTTTCAGACATAGAGACTCCTAATGTTAATCGTTTTTTTAAAACAGAGGAAAAGAAACTTCTAACCAGTTTATCTGAATTACCAATGCTATGTCCCTCATTAGGTTCAATGGCAAAACAACAAATTTTGTTAGCCTTTCTACTAGATAAAAAAACAGTATTAAGCTGTTTTTTTCTTTCACTTGATTCTTTTTCTCCTACAATTATTAATTCAGGAATCTCTTTTGAAATCTGACCATCGTAAAAAAGAAGTCCTTTTATATTTGCAAACGCAACAGTTTTATTAGGGTAATTAGATGAAAAAACATGACTAAATCTTCCTCCAGATGAAAAACCTCTTAATAACCTGATTTCGGTCTAAGGTTTGTTTGCAGTTTAGATGAATTTTCATTCAATTTGAAGACGGATTTTAGAAAGACTAACGGGTTAGTTTGAGGAAATTTGGCGAAAATTGGAAAAAATTCATCAAATCCGAAGGAAATATAAATAAAAGGCAATATTTTCATGTAAACTTTTTGAAATATCAAGATATTTATTCAAATTTTCCATTTCAAATCTCACCTTTTCTTTACAGTCTGCATATCAAAGCCTAGACCGAAATCAGGTTAATAGAAATGGTAAGTCGTTAACATACGCAACATCTCTCTTTATACTAATATTTTTAAGCCCTGTCATTAATGCGTTTACAGAAGTAAGCGTAGCAGAAGTAACATATACGCCTAGCAAAGCTAACTCTTCTTTTCTGGCATAGTCTTGCCATTCCTTGTGGTTTACTAGACCAATACCATTACCAAACCCGCCTGGAGCTAAAACCAAAATGTTTTTTGGAGTTATCCCATCAGGAATCCACAACCTAAAAACGGCTTTTGAGTTATTACTTTCAGAGTCTAAAAAAACTTCAAATGTCCAGTCATCAATAAATTTACCTATCTCTTCCTTCTCATCAATGTGAATCTGGTCTTGAGAATCACAAGAGCTACAAATTAAAAGTACTAATAACAAATACCGTAAGTCCATTTTGCTAATTTACTATAATTATAGGTTATTATAAAGAACAATTAATTACAGCCACAAACAGTCTATGGCATCAGTCAATAAATGAAATAAAAGTCCGATAGCTAAAACTCTTGTCCTATTTAAAAAGAGCAAAGATATGTAGGCAATTCCTGCCAAATATGTATGCAAAGGGTGAAAGTTGATACTACACCTGTGCGGATCAAAGATTGGTATTGCCAATAAATGATCTAAATCAATAAGCATAGTAAAAACAAGGATTAACCAGACTTTCCTCCAATTTTCACGAAAGAATAACCATGCAATTAACCCAGGAAATATTAAATGTAGTCCGTAATGGATAAAAAACCTCAAAACTTCCATTTAAAATTCTAGTTGTTGGTTTTCTAAATAGGTCAATGCATTGGTTCCTTCCATAAAGAGCAAATCTAAAATACTTAAATTTGGAATAAAGCCATGTTTGTCAGAAAAACCTTGTGTATACTCAGTTAATTCAATTTTTTGCTTAGATTTCGCATTGGCTAAATACCTCAAATCTAATTGGGAATTATAAGTTTTATGGTATTCTATTGTTTTTGATGAATTCAATGCTAATGACAAAAACTCAAGAATAGTTTCTTGACATTTTAAATTAAAATCTAATAAAAATTTAGGTTTATCCTCAAAAAGCGGATTAAATTCATCTTCATAAAACTCATAATATGGCGATGATCTGTATGCAGACTCTATTGATTTTCTATGTTGTTTTTGCCATCCAAAACTATAATCTATCAATACCTCTTTCGTTTTTTGAGTAGTCTTTGCATTTTTAATAGGGATATTTAACAATTGCTTGCCATTGGGACTGTAAATAAAGCAACGTGTTCTATAGGTCTGTTTTTGATAATTATCTTCTACCTCAAAAAGCACCTTATTTGCTTTAGCCAAAGCAATGTAATGTATGATGGGTGAAAAATATGTAGGATAAAGTATGATGATTTTAAAATCTTAATTTAGTTTTTTTATAATAATCATAAAGGAACAAAACAGCAATGGCACTCCAAATCAACCTATACACCCAAACATTCATTTCAATTCCAAAGATAGACTGTGAACCTGATACTTTCCAAAAACTATAGACTACATTTATAATAGCTATAACTCCAATGATCAATGATATAATACTTTTCATCAATTTCCCTTTATTATATTACAGACAGATAAATCTACGCCCTTTTCTTTTTTCTAAAAAACCCAACCACAAACCATAAGAATACAGCTCCTAAAAAGTATTTAAAATAAGATACTGGCTCCCCATCTCCACCAACAGTAGTAAACAGACGATCCCATCTTACTTTTTTCAATCCTTTTTCATTGGTTTCCCAGCTGAACCAAATCAAAACAGGTTTACCTACTACATGATTAAAAGGTACATAACCCCAAGCTCTGGCATCTAATGAGTTTTGACGATTGTCACCCATCATCCAATAATAATCTTGTTTAAAAGTATACGTATCAACATATTTACCATTAATCATAATCTCATCACCATTGATAATTAAATTATTTCCTTCATATTCTCTTATCAATCGTGTATAAAAGGGCATACTCTCTTTAGTCAGTTTTACGGTTACTCCTTTTTTAGGAATGTATATTGGTCCGAAATTATCAGTATTCCATCCCAATGAGGGTACATGAGGAAACACACCTCCATCAAAACCTTTTGCTTGCATAGATTTTGTCACACTCTTAACCACTGGGTTCTTAGCTATTAAAGCAGCTTCAGCATCTGTTAAAGTTAATCTATAATTCCCATCTTGTAAACGATAACCCTCTCTTACATTATATCTATTTATCAACGAAGCTTGATTAATTGGCTTACCTTCTGTATTTACATAAAAATTATATTGAATTTTTGCTCGGTCATTATATGTGGTACGTTTTCCGTTAATATATATATAGCCTTCACGTATTTCTAAAGAATCCCCTGCTATTGCTACACAACGTTTTACCAAATTTGTTTTTTTATCAATGGGCTTATAATAATTTCGTTTCGGATGAAAATCATTCATATCTAACAAAGTATCTGCTGGCTGATTAAACACCACAATACTATTGCGTTCTATTTTTTGAAACCCAGGAATTCTAAGATAAGGTAATTGTAATTTATTTAACCACGAAGTTTCTTTCTCTTCAAAATTATCACTAAACAGATATGATTTCTTTTTTAAAAGCGGTAAAGTATCATGTACCATTGGTGCAGCAATAGTTGTCATCGGTACTCTAGCACCATAATGGAACTTACTTACAAATAGAAAATCACCAATTAATAGTGTTTTTTCTAAAGAAGAAGACGGTATAGTATACGGCTGCATTACATAAGTATGTACCAAGGTTGCGGCTATTATAGCAAAAACAATTGAACTTACCCACTCTCCAAAAGCAGATCTAGGTGTTAGACTCCTTTCTTTTACATATTCTACATCTAACATATAATTGACATAATAAATGTAAAATCCTAAAGTTACAATCACTAAAAGAGTATCTAACCTTGAATTTTTACCAAAACTTCTAATGGTTTCAACCCAAATTACAGGAAACATAAATAAATTAACTACTGGAAAGAATAACAAAATTACCCACCACTTAGGTCGGTTGATAATTTGCATTAATACGATTGCATTATATATAGGTATTGCTGCCTCCCAAGCTTGTCTACCTGCTTTTATGTATAATTTCCAAGTCCCTAAAAAATGGATAACTTGTAGTATTAGAAAAAATAGTAACCACTGTGATAATGTCATTATTATATTATTTTATATTATTTATTTTTTGGATTACAAACCTAAAACATCTTTCATCTTAAATACTCCTTTTTTATTTTGTAGCCATTCTGCTGCAATAATAGCACCTAGAGCAAAGCCATCTCTATTATGAGCTGTATGCTTAATTTCAATTTCATCTACAATAGAGTTATATACTACCACATGTGTACCTGGTACTTTATCTATCCGCTTAGAAAGAATTGGTATTGTTTTCTCATCATTTGTTACATTCAAACTCCAATTTTTATTAGTTGTTTGTTCAATAACTCCCTCTGCCAATGTAATGGCCGTACCACTTGGGGCATCTAATTTTTGGGAATGATGTACTTCTTCCATACTTACTTTATACGTCTTAAATTTATTCATCATTTTAGCCAATTGCTTGTTCAATTCAAAAAATAAATTGACTCCTAAACTGTAATTTGACGCATAAATAAAAGCCCCATTATTTAATTTGCAACTAGCTACTGCTTCATTATATTTATCCAACCAACCCGTTGTTCCTGAAACAATAGGAATGTTTTTATTAAAGCATTTATTTATATTCTTAAACGCTTCATTAGGGACACTAAAATCAATAGCAACGTCTGCTTTAGACAAATCATAATCAACGGTATTGACATCAACTTTTGCTACAATTACATGTCCTCGTTCTAGTGCTATTCTTTCAATGGTTTTACCCATTTTTCCATAACCAAACAATGCAATATTCATCTCTTAAAAATTAAAGTTTACCATCAAGCCCACTCCAGCTTGATTAGTTTCAGGAACTGTAAAAATACTAGGATGAAATGAAATTTTCTTACTAAAACCTTTATCAGGTAAATGTGCATCTACATTAGCCTCTACAATGTTTAAAATATAAAACCCTATCGTAATAAAAAGTGACAAGTCTCTATTCTTTTTAAAGGTGGTTTGAGCACTTTCTAAAGCTTGTTTATCATAGATTGCGTTACCTTCAATACTACCATCAAATTCATGAGGTCTCTCTGCTATTTCAAGTTTAAAAGCCTCTCTATACCTATTGTATTTATTGTTATTATCAACATAAAAAAAAACACTTGTACCTATTGCTCCCCAGACTATTGGAGCTTTCCAGTATTTTTTATTATAGATTTGACCTAAACCAGGTAAAACAGCAGAATAAAACGCGGCTTTTGAAGGTGCTAAGATATCAATCTCATCAGCAATTACTAAAGCTGAATCAATTTTAGTTATTTTTAAA
>JAMONB010000140.1 GCA_027066745.1 Flavobacteriaceae bacterium | reverse complement strand
TGCTTTGCTGTACAGATTGGTTAAATAAGGCTACTAACTCTTCATTATTTGCTTTTATTCTGATATCTAAAATATCATTTACCTGCAATTTGTAAGGCTCATTTAATATTTTATATACCGTTTTTTTTGAAGATGGTTGTCCTTGAAAATAGATGAGCTCTTTATTAGGAATACATGAAGTAAACAAAACTCCTAAAGAGAATAGAATTAATATTTTACGTATCATTTCAATTTTTTACTAAGTTGCAAATATAATTTTAAATTATTTACTAACCTTAATTATTTCTCCCTATTTTCGAGCGGTAAATAACAGACATGCTATTCCAACTAAAATCATATCTATTCTTTCTATTAAAATCTAAGAATAAACATGGACTTCACTCTCCATTTGTTTATCATTTAGCAACTCGTTGTTTTTATGACAAGACTAAAAAAGGATGGTATGAGAAATTACTCAGCTATAGAAATTCATTATTAAAGACTACTTCTATTATTACCATTGAAGACTTTGGAGCTGGTTCAAAATCATTACAATCTAATCAACGTAAAGTTTCACATATTGCCAAGAATGCTGGTATTACTAACAAAAGAGCTCAACTCTTAGGTCGATTTTCAAATTATCTAAAAGCTACAACTATTTTAGAAATTGGAACTTCTGTAGGGCTATCAACTGCGAGTATGAGTCTGGGCAACCCAACTAGTACTATTATTTCTTTGGAAGGATGCAAAAATACCGCTACCATAGCAAAGGAACATTTTGAGAAATTTAATTTAAAAAACATTAAAATTATTATTGGCAATTTCGAAAAAACCTTACCCTTAGCTATTGCCAACACCACTTTTGACCTTGTGTTTTTTGATGGTAACCATCAAAAACAACCAACTATCGACTATTTTGAGCAATGTCTTTCACATATAAATAATAATTCTGTATTTATTTTTGATGACATTTATTGGAGTAAAGGAATGCAAGAAGCTTGGCAATACATCAAGAACCACTCTAAAGTTACAGTGAGTATTGACACTTTTCATTGGGGAATTGTATTTTTCAGAAAAGAACAAGAGAAAGAACATTTTGTAATTAGGGTCTAAATTTAATTACACTGACTTTCTCTTCAATTTAATAATACCATTCAAAACCACCGTTATTAAAATCAATAAAGCTCCATAATAAAAATTTGTAGTCATTATTTCTTTTTGTTTAAAAATAATAATTGCTAATATAACGCCATAAATAGGTTCTAAATTAATGGTAAGCATCATGGTAAAAGGACTTATACTTTTTAACACATCAGTTGAAGCTACAAAAGCATAAGCTGTACATATTGAGGCTAAAATCATTAAATACAACCAATCGGTTTTTGAGAGTATAAAAAAATCTAATGAAATTGCTCCTTTAAGTAATAAAACAATCCCTATAAACAATGATGCGAATAGCAATTCATAAAAAGAAATAATAATTGCTTTATGAGTTTTAATTAAACTGGCATTTAGAATTGAAAAACTGGCAGATAAAAATGATGAAAATAACGCAACCCCAATTCCAATAATATATTTACTTTCAGCTTGAAATATAATAATTAGGCCTACAATTGCCAATAATGAAAAGAACAATTCATAGCCTATTATTTTCTTTTTAAATAACAACCACTGAATTAGAGTTGTAAACAAAGCTCCTGTTGACATTGTTGCTAAAGCAATAGAAACATTTGCTATTTTTATAGCATAAAAAAAAGTTATCCAATGTATACCAATCAGCATCCCTCCAAATAAAAATTGTAACAACTTTCTGAAAGACATTTTAAAACTAGTTTTTGTAATTACTAAATATATTAGTAGTAAAATGACAGCGAAGGTCACTCTATACCAAACTAACGGAATTGCACCTATACTTATTAACGCTCCTAGAATAGCTGTAAAGCCCCAAATAAATATAATAAAATGTAAATGTAAATAATTTTTAACTTTAGCGTTTAGCATTGATATACAGATAAATAGCAATTAATCCAAATAAAATATTTGGTACCCAAACCATAAACAAGGGGTTATATGCGGCGGCGGCACCTAACACTTCAGTTATTTTCATAAAAAAAACATACATAAACATCAGGCTTATACCAGATGCCAAATTAACACCTATACCTCCTCTTCTTTTTCTTGAAGCCAAAGAAGCTGCAATGACAGTCAAAATTACAGTTGACACAGGTAATGTTGTACGAGAATATAACTCCACTCTATACTTATTTAAATTTTTTACGCCTCTTTCTTCTGAAGTTTTTATGTGTTTATATAATTTATACGATGGCATTTCACTTGCCAAATAATCTACATACAACAGGTCTTTTGGAAAAAAATTGAAGGTAGTATCTATTTTTTTTCCTACCTCAATACTATCTTTTTTCTGATACAACCAACGCTTTTTATAATTAGACAAGGTAAAGGTGCTGTCTTTTTTATTCCATTTAATACTTTTACTAATCAGAATATATTTTAATTTCAACCCTTCAAAGTGTTGATAAGAAAAATCATTTCCATTTTCTCTCTCTAAGTTGAAACTTCTAAAATATACAACATCATTATCTGACAATTGTAGATTTACATTATTTACATAGGTTTTTGTTTTTTTTATTTTACGCAAATAAGCTTCATTAAATGCCTCAAATTTTTTATCAGAAATATGCAAAAAAAAATGATTTACAATTAAAGAAACCAACCCTAATAGTACTGCACCTATTAGATAGGGTCTTAAAAATCTTTTATAAGGGATGCCCGAACTGTGTATGGCTACAATTTCAGTATTTGATGCTAATTTAGATGTAAATAAAATAGTAGAAATAAATAATGCCAATGGCATAAAAGTATTGCCATAATTAAGCACAAAAGGAATATAATAATCACTTACAATTTCACTAACTCCTAAATTAGTATGCTCTAAAAACTTTCCTATTTTTTCAGTGATATCTATCGCAACAGCAATAGGTATCAATATCAATAAGGTAAAGAAAAAAGTAGTAAAGTATTTTTTTAATATGTATTTATCTAGAATTTTCAAATTGTATGCATTCCGTTCGGTTAATGAGATTCCCGCTCCCGAAGCCTCGGGACGAGAATGACATAATAAATTAAAGCCTCTTATCCATTTGTTTGACCATCATAGTCTTCCAAGTGGTAAAATCTCCGGCTAAGATATGTTTTCTTGCTTCACGAAGCAACCATAAATAAAATCCGAGATTGTGAATGGTCGCAATTTGCTTTCCTAAATATTCTTTTGCAGCAAAAAGATGACGTAAATAAGCTTTTGAATACTGCAGGTCTACCGAAGTAATATTCATTTCATCTATGGGTGAGAAATCATCTTCCCATTTTTTATTTTTAATATTAATGGTGCCATGTGCCGTAAACAGCATGCCGTTTCTAGCATTTCTGGTTGGCATTACACAATCAAACATATCAACCCCCAAAGCAACATTTTCTAATAAATTTATTGGTGTACCAACGCCCATTAAATAACGTGGTTTATCTTCAGGTAAAATACTACAAACAATATCGGTCATTTCATACATTTCTTCAGCAGGCTCACCAACTGACAAACCTCCAATAGCATTTGCTTCTGCTCCTACAGAGGCAATAAACTCTGCAGATTGTTTTCGCAAATCTTTATAGGTACTTCCTTGTACTATAGGCAGAAAAGTTTGATCGTACCCATACTTTACAGGAGTTTTTTCTAAATGATTGATACATCTTTTTAACCAACGATGTGTCATGTGCATAGAACGTTTTGCATAATTATATTCACAAGGGTATGGTGTACATTCATCAAAAGCCATAATAATATCAGCACCAATACTTCGTTGTACATCCATTGAAAATTCAGGTGAAAAAAAATGACTAGAACCATCAATATGCGATTTAAACTTCACACCTTCTTCTGTGATTTTATTATTCCCCGAAAGGGAATATACTTGGTAGCCGCCACTATCAGTAAGAATCGGACGATCCCAACTCATAAATTTATGCAAACCACCCGCTTTTTCTAATACTTGAATTTTCGGACGCAGGTATAAATGATAAGTATTCCCTAAAATAACATCAGCATTGATATCATCTTTCAACTCATGTTGATGTACTCCCTTAACGGATGCAACAGTACCAACAGGCATGAAAATAGGCGTTTCAATAGCACCATGATCTGTAGTAATTGTACCTGCTCTGGCTTTGCTATTTAAGTCTTTTCCTTTTAATTCAAACTTCATATATTATTTTTACAAATGCAAAAATAGTGTTTTAAACTTAGCACTCGCAAAGAATATTTTAGTTTAAGATAAGCTTCACATTCTTAGAACTATTCATTGAAGTATTCTGAATCTTTAAATAATAAATCCCTTTAATTAAATGCTCAAGGTTTAAACTTTTATTTTGTGTGGTAAATTTATCTTTTAGAATTAAACTTCCTTTGATATCATAAATAAAAAATTCTAGTTTATTTCCTTGTGGATTTGTTATATGTAGCAATCTATCCGTAGGAATAGGATAAACCTGAATGGTATTTAATACTACATCATCAATTGCCAAAGTGTTACTTTCAAAAGGAACAAAGTTTGCTTTAACTCCATAAATAATAGCATCTGTACCGTGTTCATGAGCACCGATATCTGGTGCTGAACCCTGATAATAATCAGAAAAATTAGGAATAACAATACCTTTATCAAAACCTAAACTGTTTACTGCTAATTTAAAATTACCAGTTTTAGTCGTAAAACTAAAACTTGGAGCTCCGTTAACATAAGTAGGTACTCCGCTAATACCATGTTCTTCATGTCCGTTTGGATAAGGATGATTTGTAAGATCATAGTCAAAATTATTATCAATATTTCCTGAAGATCGGATTGCGATTGAGTTTGTCGTTTCATCTCTTACATGAAAAATATTATTACGTGTATCACAATGTAAAATATACCTGTTTGAACCGTCACTAGTTCCTAAACCACCTGTCCCCTGATTATTAGGTTGTAAAATGGTATTATTAAACATATACATATGCCCTGTCATCCAATCGATTGAATGTGCAAAGCCCATTTTAACAAATCCACCATACTGTCCGTAAACACTATTTGGCATACTACCTGCTTTGCCCGTAACATTTCTCCAAATGTACAGAGGTCCTACAGAAGTAGCTGCATTACCTATACCAATAAAAACCTCTTCAATATAATTATTCCAAATTCTTACATTGGTATTACTTCCTTCTGATTCTATACCGTCATCAAAACAATTGGCAAGGTAATTACCATAGATATCTGAATCAGAGCCTGGAAACCCTGCATAACTTGCATTACTCCACATTCCTAAAATATCATTGAAATAATGATCTTTATCAGACCAAATTTCATTGTACCGAATAACATTATTACCAATATTACATTGGCCAAGTGCAATTCCTTGTGGGCCGTCTGGATGATAATTAGACTTCTTATCAGGATCAGAAGCTGGATCATGCAGTTCTGCCCATGAATTTGTATCCCATCTAGGATGATGAATTTTATTTCGTTGAATAACAACATGATGTGCATCATCAGAACCTGCATAGACACCAGCCTGATACCCCTTACCAAAACCTGTTCCGACAACATCTTCTTCACCCCAATTACTCATATTACAATCTTCAATAATGATATGATGTGAATTGTATAGTCTAATAGCACTCTCAGCAGCATTTTTTAAGGTAAAACCTCGTAAAATAATATATTCGCAATCAATAAGTCGAATACATTGAGGCGAACCGTCTTGAATATCTATTGTTTTTCCCATTCCATTGATAAGAATATACCCATTTGCTGATCCTTTCAAGGATCCGTAACTTAATCTTGTTGTTAGATTTTCAATGTCTTTTGTTTCACCGATTGGAAACTCTTCATTCCACGTTGAAGCTTGTAATGTTGTAGTCGTTTGAGTTCCTTCTAAGCTCAAACGAATATCATAGGTTGTGTTGGGTATAAGGTTTACAATACTACCTCTATAATCTGCTTTATCGTATCGTTTTCCAGTCTTAGGATTTGTTCCTGCTCCGGCAATGGGATTGTATTTCATAGAAAGTGCATTTTTCCATGTATTTTGACCTGTAGTTTTGTATTCTACCAAAACTTGTTTAGCAGAAGAGCCACCGGCAGGTGACCAATACACACTTAAATTATGAAATGTTGAAACTGTAGATGCATTTTGTGCAAAGACAGTAATTATTGAAATAAAACTTAAAAAAGTAAGGCTAAAGCGTATAAGGCTTCTTCTTTTTGGTTCTGATAGCTGATACATAAGAAGTAGGTTTTAATTTACTACTAAAAGTACATTTAAAATCTAAAGACATTCTTAAGCCAAAAATCTTGATTAGTTTTTCTCAGTCTCATCTTCTTTAAGATAAGCGAGTATATTATCAATATCTTCTTCTGACAGTTGAGGGTTCGCTGGTATAGGAATTTTATAAAGCCCCGTTTCATAAACTTTTATAGCTAAACTGTCACCACTATCAATCATTGCTTGCCCATCTTTAATAAAAGCATGTAGCCATTTTCTGTTACGTTTATTAGTAATCCCTTTTAATGGGACTGCAATGAACTTTTTCTCTAACTTATGACAAGCCACACAATTATTATTAAATAATTTTTTACCTTTAAATTTTATTTCTTCTAAATCTTCAACAATAACCTTTTCTATTTCATCTTCTTTAAGATAAGCGAGTATATTATCAATATCCTCTTCAGAAAGATTAGGGTAAGTTAACATTGGTATTTTATTATACGCTTCATAAACTTGTATTGCTAATAAGTCTCCACTTTCTCTCAAGGCTTTATTATCTTTAATAAAAGCATGTAGCCATTCCTTTTCACGTGTATTGGAAATCCCTTTTAAAGGAGGCCCAACCAATCTCTTATTCAGTTTATGACAAGCCGCACAATTGCTATTAAATAACTTTTTACCCTTAATTTTACTTTCATCTAAGGGTCTAAACGCCTCTTTTTTTGTTGGAAAATCATCAATATAAGCTAAAATTTTTTCAGTTTCTTTTTCATTTAAATGGGTATGACAGGGTATTTTATCATATTCATTAAAAATTGAATTTGCAAAATAATCGCCACTTTTTATAAGCTTATCACTATCTTCAAGCCATGCATAAAGCCATACTGCATCATGTTTTTGCCCAAGACCTTCTAAAGGTGGACCAACCAATTTTTTATCAAACCTATGACAGGCAAAGCATTTATCATTAAATAACTCTTTACCACTTTTTGCAATTACTTCTTGTGCGAATAAATTGATTGGAGCAATTACTAACAGCATTAAAACTAACTTTATACTATTCATAATTTGATTGTTATTGTTTCTATTTTATCTACCTAACTTCCGTCTTCGAGCTCCTAACTATTTACACATTAAATCTAAAATTCATCATATCACCATCTTGTACAATATACTCTTTACCTTCTACGGCTAATTTACCAGCTTCTCTCACTTTCTTTTCACCACCAAGTGTTACAAAATCATCATACTTAATAACCTCAGCACGAATAAACCCTTTTTCAAAATCGGTATGAATCACACCTGCTGCTTGAGGTGCCGTGTCACCAATATGAATGGTCCAAGCTCTTACCTCTTTTACTCCTGCCGTAAAATAAGTTTGTAAATTTAATAATGCATAAGCTGCTCTTATTAATTTTGAAGCTCCAGGTTCAGACAAACCAATGTCTTCTAAAAACAATTGTCGTTCTTCATAGTCATCTAACTCATTAATATCTGCCTCAGTACCTACTGCCAAAATTAGCAATTCTGCACCTTCCCCTTTTATAGCCTCTTTGACGGCATCTACATGTGCATTTCCATTTACTGCTGAATTATCATCAACATTACATAAATACAATACAGGTTTATCAGTCAATAACTGTAATGGTTTAATATATTCTTCTCGTTCTTTTTCTGATAAATCTATCGCTCTAACAGAGCTTGCACCTTCTAAACCATCTTTAACTTTTGACAATACGTCAAACTCTTTTTGAGCATCTTTATCCCCAGTTCTCGATGCCTTTTTAACACGGTCTAATTTTTTTTCAACCGTTTCTAAATCTTTAATTTGCAATTCAAAATCGATAATCTCTTTATCACGTACTGGATCAATAGTAGTTTCTACGTGAACAATATTGTCATTGTCGAAACAACGTAATACATGAATAATAGCATCAGTTTCTCTAATATTTGCTAAGAATTTATTCCCTAAACCTTCACCTTTGCTTGCTCCTTTTACCAAACCAGCAATATCAACAATTTCTACAATAGCAGGTTGAACTTTTTCTGGATTAACTATTTCTGACAATTTTTCTAAACGTTCATCAGGTACATTGACCACTCCAACATTTGGCTCAATAGTACAAAACGGAAAGTTTGCACTTTGTGCCTTGGCATTTGATAAACAATTAAATAATGTTGATTTTCCTACATTTGGTAATCCTACAATTCCGGCCTTCATATTTTTAAAATTTGAGATGCAAATTTATAGTAAATTACTTACTAATTTGTTAAGTTGTTGAGATTTTTCACACTAAGAATTCGCGTTACTATTATTGACTTATTAAGCTCTTAAAATTTAAGCTAACAAACTTGAAATTTGCTATTTGAGTATTTAGCAGTACCTATTCAGGATGCATAAAGCGTTGTTTTTCTAACAACGTTTCTTCAGTTTCTACATGTTCATCATCTGGTATACAACAGTCTACTGGGCAAACTGCAGCACATTGAGGCTCGTCATGAAAACCTTTACATTCAGTACATTTATCTGGCACTATATAATACAATTCATCACTTACAGGTTCTTGATTTTGATCTGCATCAACGGCATTTCCATTATTTAAAACTATTTTACCCTCTAAAGAAGTACCATCTTTATACTTCCATTCTTCAGCTCCTTCATAAATAGCAGTATTCGGACATTCAGGCTCACATGCTCCACAATTTATACATTCATCGGTTATTATAATTGCCATTTGTTTATTTAGATTAAATTTGTGGTCACAAACTTACAAAACTATCCCAATATATTAGGATTGAAAACAACTATAAATGACACTAAAACAAAGAATTATTGCTTTTGCAAAATTAGGCGATTTTTTAAAACAATTCTCACAAGATAAGTTTGAAAAAAATGATGCTATTCCTTTTAATGACCTGTTTTTTGATGGCTTTAAACTTCAACTAAAACATGCTAGAGAAGCTAATAGTTGGTTCACATTAGATCATGTCGTTTTTACTTTCAAAAATTGGTCTGAACTATTAAACCAAGAGGCTTTACACCAATGGACATCTTCTTATGATTTGACATCTATTGAGGCTAAGACTATTGCTGTAATTATGGCAGGAAACATTCCGCTAGTTGGCTTTCATGATTTTTTATCGGTACTACTCTCTGGACATAAAATTTTAATAAAACAATCATCAAATGACAAACATATTCTACCGCTACTAACTAAGTATTTAGAATATGTTGAACCAGAGTTTAAAGGATACATCAATTTTAATGAAGGAAAATTAACCGATTTTGATGCGACAATAGCTACTGGAAGTAATAATACGGCTCGTTATTTTGAGTATTATTTCGGGAAATACCCACACATTATCAGAAATAATAGAAATAGCCTTGCTGTACTTACTGGTAATGAAAGTAACGAAGAACTTAAAAAATTAGGCGAAGATATCTTTCGTTATTTCGGATTGGGATGCCGAAGTGTTTCAAAAATATTTGTACCTAAAGAATATGATTTTGACCAGCTTTTTAAAGCTGTTTACGACTATAAAGACATCATCAATTATAAAAAATACGAAAACAATTACGATTATAATAAAGCGGTGTATTTGATGAGTGAGTTTAAACTCATTGAAAACGGGTTTTTAATGCTCAAAGAAGATCCTAGCTATGCCTCACCTATTGCAACTTTATTTTATGAATATTATGATGACATCTCTATTTTAGAAGAGCAACTAAAAAAAGATGCGACTCAAATTCAATGTATTGTTAGCAATGCCATAGAAAATTCAGTGAAATTTGGAGAAACTCAACACCCTACATTAACTGACTATGCAGATGGTGTAGATACGATGGTGTTTTTAAGCAAATTATAACCCTCTTTGTCCTTCGGACATTTCCCCGAAGGGGAAAAACTAACTCTCAACTCTTCTGAACAAACTCAGAACTAAATTGATTATAAATATTACTTGAGCAATTATCAAACCTGTTACACTATATTCAAATAAGTCTTCATAAAGCCTATAATTTTCAAGATTCTCAATCATCTTTGAAGGTTCAATATCGGCACCTCTAGGAGCAAAAAATAAAATAGCTAAACAACTAAATGTAATTAGCACATGTATAATAGTCAACGAGCTGACTGGCTCAAAATTTTCACTATAATAAGCTAAATAATATGCCAATCCTGTACTAAATAACAACAATATTAATGGAACAATCAACATATATATTGACATCACAAAATAAGTGTCTTTAATATTAATATCTATAAGTTTATCAGAATTTATAAAAACATAAAAAATCAAAAAAGGGATAGCTCCCCAAAAAATATAGGGTGTTTTTTTTAGTAAATTATACACCGTCAAACTCTGTCTCTAGATTGATATAATCTAAAAACTCACGTTTTACGGCATTGTCTTTAAACTGACCTCCAAACTCAGAAGTTACAGTACTGCTGGCAGTATCTCTAATTCCTCGAGAGTTTACACACAAATGTTTTGCATCTATCACACAGGCAACATCATCTGTCCCTAATGCTTTTTGCAGTTCTTGTACAATTTGCATGGTCAAACGCTCTTGCACTTGCGGACGCTTGGCATAATAATCAACGATACGATTCATTTTTGACAAACCAATTACGTTTCCTTTAGAAATATAAGCCACATGAGCCTTACCAATTATAGGTAATAAATGATGTTCGCAAGTAGAATACAGCGTAATATTTTTTTCTACCAACATTTCACCGTACTTATAGTTATTATCAAAAGTAGAAAGCTTCGGTTTCTTTTCAGGATTCAGTCCACCAAAAATTTCATTGACAAACATCTTAGCAACTCTACGTGGTGTACCTTTCAAACTATCATCAGTTAAATCCATACCCAATGTATGTAAAATGTGTGCGACATCTTCTTCAATAGCTTGCATTTTCTCATCATCAGAAATTGCAAAAGCATCATCACGCACAGGGTTATTAGCAGACGTTGCTATATGGTCATTTCCCAGTTCATCTTCCATACATTTTCCGTTTTTTCCTTCAAACATTGTTTTTATTTTTATAATTCGTTGAAGTGATCTATTGTTATAAAACACCCCTAATTAGCTACGCTCAATATTTTTAATAATCCTCAAGAGGACAATCTTCTAAACCAACTTTTAAGAATTAATCAATCTTCATACAAAATTACGAATTCTGTACTACTTTTAGCAATTCTTCTACTTTATAGTGTTGTTGCTCTCCGTTTTTTACATTTTTAAGTGTAAAAATAGCACCTTCAACATTAGTTATTGCATAGTCAATTTTACGATTGACCACATATTTCCATTGTTTTTGCTGCTGCTTATTGCTTTGTGCCACATCAGGATATAACTCACATTTTATATTATTTTCTCTCAATACTTTTACTGCTTTTAAAAGCGATAAAACTTTCGATTCATCATAATTTAAAAACACCACTTTTGGCTTAGAGACGATCTCTTCATTGAACAACTCCAATTCTTCTAAGACTAAATAAATTCGGTCTAAACCAAAAGAAATTCCGATTCCACTCATATCTTTTAACCCGAATACTCCTGTTAAATCGTCATAACGACCACCACCACCAATAGAACCCATTTTTACTTTTTTAGTTTGCACTTCAAAAATGGCTCCTGTATAATAATTTAGGCCTCTGGCTAAAGTTACATCTAACTCTAAATTAGCCGATTGCAAGCCTAACTCGTCTATGGTATCAATTACAAATTGTAAATCGGCAACACCTTGTATTCCTTCGTCGGAATCTTGCAACATTACTTTCAACTGATTTAATTTCTCTGTATTTGAGCCGTTCAATTCAAATAAGGGATTCAATTTTTCAATGGCTTTTTCAGAGATTCCTTTCGTCAACATTTCTTTTCTAACACCCTCTATACCAATCTTATCCAACTTATCTAAAGCTACCGTAAAATCAATTAATTTATCTTGTGCTCCAATAATTTCTGCAATACCCGACAGTATTTTCCGATTGTTAATTTTAATGATGGTTTCAGTTAAACCTAATTTGGTAAACACCTCATCATACAATTGAACAAACTCCACTTCTTGCCATAAAGACTTACTACCAACTACATCGGCATCACATTGATAAAACTCTCTAAAACGTCCTTTTTGCGGTCTATCTGCACGCCAAACGGGTTGTATTTGATACCGTTTAAACGGAAAGGTAATTTCATTTTGGTGCTGCACTACGTATCGTGCAAAAGGTACGGTTAAGTCGTAACGGAGGGCTTTTTCTGAGATAATTGGTGTTAATTTTTTTTGATTCAAAGAACCCAAAATTTCCAATCTATAATAATCTCGAATATGCATTTTATATACTAATTCTGATAAATCATCTGATCCATTTTTAATTTGATAAACATCATAATGAACCCATGTAATAAAATGTTCTTTATACCTTTCAAATAATAATTCAAATCGTTTTAATACAAATTTAGAAGGCCCTAAACCGATTGAAGTTTTATACCTAGAAAAAATTTCATCCCAATTAAAAGATATTTCATTCCATCTCCTGTTATAATCTGAATTCTCTTCATGTTTTTTTAATATAAAAGTCTGTCCTTTAACTTGTTTAAAAATATCAACTGCAAATTCTTCAAACTCAAAATAATTACTAAATTCTTCACGGAGAGATTTTGCATAATCTCCCGAATTCAAAATTTTAAAAATCAACCGATCGCCTTCATCTCCATATTTACCGAGTAAAGTACTTGACTTTTCAAAAGCTGGTGTTTCAATAGGTTGGAATCCGAAATTTTCAAAAGCAAGCTGTATCGTAGTAAAGATATAGTTACGTTTGGCT
>JAMONB010000139.1 GCA_027066745.1 Flavobacteriaceae bacterium | reverse complement strand
GTAACAGCATCTTTAGGATGGGAACAAGAGTATTTTTTAATTGATGCTGCTTTAGCTACATCAAGACCAGATATCATTTTAACAGGAAGAACATTGTTAGGACATTCATCTGCTAAAGGTCAGCAGTTAGATGACCATTATTTTGGCTCTATCCCTAAAAGAGCTTTAGATTTTATGCGAGATTTAGAGCAAGAATGTATGTTGTTAGGTATTCCTGTGAAAACACGTCATAATGAAGTTGCACCAAATCAATTTGAATTAGCACCTATTTATGAGGAATCTAACTTAGCAGTTGACCATAACTCATTATTGATGGATGTGATGGATAAAGTAGCTTCTCAACATCATTTTAAAGTGTTGTTTCACGAAAAACCTTTTGCAGGAGTCAATGGTTCTGGTAAGCATAATAATTGGTCGCTTTCAACAAATACAGGTGTTAATTTATTGGGGCCAGGAAATAACCCTATGGGCAATCTTCAGTTTTTAACCTTTTTTATCAATACCATAAAAGCTGTTTGTGATCATGAAGAATTATTAAGAGCGTCTATTGCTTCGGCAAGTAATGATCATAGATTGGGAGCAAATGAAGCTCCACCAGCAATCATCTCCGTATTTATTGGTGCTCAACTGACCAAAGTTCTAGAAGAGTTAGAAGGTGTGACTAAAGGTAAGTTGTCTCCGCAAGAAAAAACTGATCTTAAATTAAATGTAGTGGGTAAAATACCAGATGTTTTATTAGATAATACCGATAGAAACAGAACTTCTCCATTTGCATTTACAGGTAATAAATTTGAGTTTAGAGCAGTAGGTTCAATAGCGAATTGTGCTAAGCCAATGACCGTGTTGAATACTATAGTTGCCAAGCAATTAAAAGATTTTAAAGTTGAGATTGATGCCCTAATTGAAGGTAAAGATTTAAAGAAAGATGAAGCTATTTTTAATGTGTTAAGAGAGTATATTAAAGCTTCTAAAAAAATTCTATTTGAAGGTAATGGTTATGGTGAAGCTTGGGAGAAAGAAGCTAAAAAAAGAGGGTTAAGTAATAATAAAACAACTCCTGAGGCCTTAAAAGTTCAAGTTTCTGATAAGACCATATCATTGTATCAAGAAATGGATGTGATGACCAAAGTTGAGATTGAGGCTAGGCATGAAATTGAATTGGAAGAATACACGATGCATATTCAAATTGAAGGTAGGGTTTTAGGTGATATTGCAAGCAATCATGTTATACCAACAGCAATAAATTATCAGAATACGTTGATTAAAAATGTTACAGGTTTAAAAGAAATTTTTGGAAATAGCTTTAAAAAGACTGCAGCCCATCAAATTGATTTGATAGAAAGAATATCTGAGCATATTTCAGGGATTAATTCTAAAGTAAAGTTGATGGTAAATGAGCGTAAAAAGGCAAACAAACTAGAAGGACAAAAAGCTGCTGAGGCATATTGTAATAATGTAAAGCCATATTTTGATGAAATTCGTTACCATTGCGATAAATTAGAATTGATGATTGATGATGAGCAATGGCCATTAACAAAATATAGAGAGTTGTTGTTTACTAGATAATATGCACCATAACAATAGGAAACCTCATAGCATAATAATGGTTATGAGGTTTGTTTTTTCTTGTTTTCAGATGTGTTTTCCTTTAAAAAATAATTATAAGAAATGGTAAGAAGTAATACAAAAACTGCCGTCAACACCCCAACGATAACATTATAATACGCCTCAACAGAGAGTGATATTCGAATAAAAATAGTTGCCAATACAAAGGCAGAGTATCTAAATATTTTATAATAATTTAGCGTGTAACGTAGTGCTATTAATACAATAATAATATCTCCAAAAATCAATACGGTATAAAAAGAATGAAAAGAATGAAGGTAATTACCTGTTTGAAATAAAGCTTTAATATCTAAGAAGCCAACAATACTAAATGCAACTAAAAGTAATAAAGCCAATACTTTTTTAGCTTGAATAAACTCCTTTTGGTCATCCTCTGTATTGGTGAGTCTCGTATGTAATTGTAATTTTGTGTTGAACCCTAATATGATAAATATAACTAAAGCTCCAAAAGCATAAGCAAACATATTAATAACTGCTTCAGTCATAGAACTCCATTCAAAATCAACAATATGGCTAAATTCTTTAAAACCAGAACGAATAAATATTAGCGATAATAATTCAAACTGCTTGCCTACAGAGCTAGCTACTGACTTGGGTAGAACAAATATTAAACTTAACAATTCAAGAATTAATAATATGGTAAACGTAATGTCGATTGCAAAAAAAGGATTGGCAAAATAATTATCCCATTCCCCTAATGAAATTAAATCTGCTCTATCCAAATAACTAATACCAACGCTTAGTATAAATATAAAAACAAGTGAATAACTTACCCATATATTTGTGGTTTGACTTTCCCATGAGGTTTTTAGCTTGTCAAAAATACGTTCAGCAAAATTTAAAATAGCAATTCTCATTCCGTCTTAGTTTGTGCTAAAAATAGCAATATTTTTTGATGTTTATTGTAATAATTACATAATAGCATTTTTTTAATCCTACAAATTTTGTAGATTTACCCAAAACCAAACTAATTATGCGGAAAATAACCTTAGTATTTTTACTCCTATTATCAGTAGGACTAACGGCTCAAAGTAAAAAAATAAATAAACTAATCAATGATATTGAACCTAAAGTCATTGAATGGCGAAGACATTTTCATGAAAATCCTGAATTATCAAATAGAGAATTTAATACGTCTAAAAAAATAGCCGAGCATTTAAAATCACTTGGTTTAGAAGTGCAAACGGGTATTGCACATACGGGAGTTGTAGGTATTCTTAAAGGGAAAAAAGCTGGGCCAGTAGTTGCTTTACGTGCTGATATTGATGGGTTACCAGTCACAGAAAGAACGCCAGTACCTTTTGCTTCAAAAGTTAAAGGTGAATATAACGGTATTGAAACAGGTGTTATGCATGCTTGTGGTCATGATACGCATATTGCTATTTTAATGGGTACGGCTGAAGTGTTGTCAGCGTTAAAAAATGAAATAAAAGGCACAGTAAAATTTATTTTTCAACCTGCTGAAGAAGGTGCACCTAATGGAGAAAATGGTGGGGCTAAAATGATGGTAGAAGAAGGTGTGCTAAAAAATCCTGATGTAGATGCTATTTTCGGATTGCATATAAGTGCAGGAACAGATGTTGGTAAAATAACATATAAACCTGCTGGAATTATGGCAGCATCACAGTCTTATAAAATAAAGGTCAAAGGAAAGCAAACTCATGGTTCTAGACCTTGGGGAGGCATAGATCCTATTGTTATTTCTGCACAGATCATCAATGGTCTACAAACCATCATTAGTAGAGATACAGAATTGACAAAAGAAGCTGCAGTAATTACTGTAGGCTTGATAAGAGGCGGAATTAGAAGTAATATTATACCAGAAGAGGTAGAGATGATTGGCACTATCAGAACCTTAGATTATGATATGCAAAAGAAATTAAATGATGAAATGAAGAAACGTGTACCTGCAATTGCTAAAGCATTTGGTGGAGATGCGACTATTGAAATTGAAAAAGGTTATCCTATTACCTATAATGATGTAAAATTGACAGCTAAAATGCTGCCGTCATTACAAAAAGGAGCAGGTAAAGAGAATGTACTTTTAATTAATGCGATTACTGGTGCTGAAGATTTTTCTTATTTTCAAAAAGAAGTTCCAGGCCTGTATTTTTTCCTTGGGGGAAAACCATTAGATGTAAAACCAGAAGATGCAGCTTCACATCATACTCCAGACTTTTTTATTGATGAGAGTGGCTTGAAATTAGGAGTGACAACATTTGTAAACTTAACCTTAGATTTTTTGAATAAAAAATAGTGAATGTAACTTCGGTTACAGTTCGTTAAAGTGGTTATTAATTACATTTGCATCATATTAACAATAAAAAAATATTTTAAATATGGGATTTTTTAATTTTTTTGGAGGAGGTAGTTCTACTGACCAAGTAAAAGAATATATAGAAAAAGGGGCTAAAATTTTAGATGTTAGAACACCAGCAGAATGGGCTGAAGGGCATGCAAAAGGCTCAGAATTAATCACTTTAAACGAAGTTCAACAAAATATAGATAAGATTAAATCATGGAACAAGCCAGTTGTAGTGGTGTGTAGAAGTGGAGGTAGAGCAGGTTCTGCAATATCTTATTTAAAGAATGCAGGAATAGATGCTGTTAATGGTGGAGCTTGGCAAAATGTAGCTTAATTAATCAAAATAATTTTCATAACAAAAAAAGAGAAGTAATTACTTCTCTTTTTTTGTTATAGTGGGTTCTAAAAGCGTATTTCAGGAAATTGTATTTGAAGCTCTTTTATTTCACTTTCTAAATAGTCTAAAAATTTTTGATGTTGTTTGCTATTAGAATTGAAAGGTTTGTGAGCTATTTTTTTTTGAATAGAATTTACTTTTTCTATTAAGTGAACAGTTTTATCAGACATCCATACTTCAGTAAATTTATCCCAAATATAATCGATTGCAGTTTGATTAAGGTGAATCATATCTCCTGCATAAAATCGATAGTTACGTAATTCATCCATTACAATTTCATAAGCAGGAAAATAGGATACATTGTACTCTTTGATTATACTATGGATGGCAGCAATTAAATGAGATTTACTTTGTTGGTTCTCAATAAAACCATCTTTTAAATGTCTAACAGGACTTACAGTAAATAATATTGAAACTTCTTTATTGATACTTTTTATCAAGGTAACAATTGATGCCAAACTTTCACTAATTTCTTTAACGGATAAAATCTCTTTTAAGAATTTTTTTTGTGGAATTTTATGGCAATTTGCAACAGTTTTGTCAGTTTCAATAAAGCGATAACACCAAGCCGTACCCAAAGTAATAATAATATGAGTAGCCTTATGAAGTTGTTTGTTCATCAAAAGAATTGAAGCGTTGAGTTGTTGTAATACGATTTCTTTAGAAGGGTTGCTTAGTTTAGAATGAGCTTCAAAACAATGCCATTGTTCATTGTTGAAAAAGAGATCTTCTTCAGTATATACTTTTTTGTTAATGGCATTTAAAATCAGATTTTCTATGGCTTTGGGGTGGAAAAGTATCCCAAAAGGATTGATGGTGTTCTGAAATTTAGAATATTGAAATTTAGTTCCGATATTTTCAGAAAAACAAGAGCCTAACATTAAAACATTCGAATGATAGTCTATTAGATTGCGTTGCTGTTTTTTTAAAGGTATTTGAGTACTGAACTGCATAAAATTTAAATTGGTATACAACTCTTGTCGTAAAATGATAAAACAATTGTTGTTAGGTAAATTGTCACTCCTACATTCTTGAAATAACATTCTTTTTGTGATGTTGTAGGTATTCATGCAAACAAAAATTTATTGTCTACCAATTAAATACTACTTAATATAGTCTTTAGCCTTTTCTAAAGCCAACGGTATGCCATTGGTATTTTTACCACCAGCAGTTGCAAAAAAAGATTGTCCACCACCACCACCTTCAATCAATTTCCCTAACTCTCTAACAATGTTTCCTGCATGTAGGTCATTATTGGCAATATTTTTTGAAATATAAATTGTTAAAGTTGCTTTATTATTAAGTTTTGATCCAGAAATAAAAAAAAGATTATCAATCTCACCTCCCAATTGAAAAGCTAAATCTTTGATAGTGTTTTGATCTAAATCTATTTCTGATGCTAAAAAATGAACTCCATTAATCTTTTCAACGTTCTCTTTTAGTTCATTTTTAAGATTTTTAGCTTTGTCTCTCAGCAAACCTTCAATCTGTTTTTTAAGTTTTATGTTTTCTTCTTGTAAAGATTTTACACATTCAATAGGACTTAATGTACTTTTAAATAAACCTTTTATTTCGTGAAATGCTCTGTTGTTTTTAAAATAATATTCTTTAGCAGCATCAGAAGTAATAGCTTCAATTCTTCTTATTCCAGAGGCAACAGCACTTTCAGAAGTGATTTTAAAATGCCATATATCATTAGTGTTTTGCACGTGAATGCCACCGCAAAGTTCAATAGATTTACCAAACCTTATGGTACGAACCCTGTCTCCATATTTTTCACCAAATAATGCCATTGCACCTTCAGCAATAGCTTCTTTCATTGTAGCACTTCTGTTTTCTTGTAGAGCTAATTTGTTGTTGATACGTGCATTTACAAAATTTTCGACATCACGTAATTCTTGCGAAGTTAATTTTGAGAAATGAGAAAAATCAAAACGTAAATAATTTGAGTGTACTGCAGAACCTTTTTGTTCAACATGTGTACCTAGAATTTCTCGTAATGCCTGATGTAACAAGTGTGTTGCAGTATGGTTACATGCTGTTCTAAATCGTTGTTTTTCATCGACAATAGCTTTGAAAGTGTCAGACGGATTTCTAGGTAAATCTTTTGTAAAATGAATGATTAAATTGTTCTCTTTTTTTGTATTGACTATATAGATAACATTTCCATTAGGGACTTCTAAATAACCTTTGTCGCCAACTTGCCCTCCACCTTCAGGGTAAAATGGCGTAGTATTAAATACCAATTGATAAAGTTCGCCATCTTTTTTAGAAGTGATTTTTCTGTATCTGGTAATTTTTACATCAGCAGAAAGAGAATCATAACCTATAAATTCACCTTCATTACTGTCTTGTAAAATTATCCAATCGTCAGTATCAACAGTTGCAGCAGAGCGTGATCTGTTTTTTTGTTCTGACATCGCTTTATCAAAAGAGGTTTCATCTAATTTTAATCCTTTTTCTCTTAAAATTAACGCAGTTAAATCTTTAGGAAAACCAAAAGTGTCGTACAATTCAAAAACTTTTTCACCTGAAATGATGTTTCCATGGGCTTTTTCTATAATACCATCTAATAAAACTAACCCTTGTTCTAAGGTTCTTAAAAAAGAAAGTTCTTCTTCTTTAATAACATTATAGATAAGTTGTTTTTGTTTAATGAGCTCATTAAATGTGCCACCCATTTGCCGGCTCAAAACATTAACTAATTTATAAATGAATGGCTCTTTTTGGTCTAAAAAGGTAAATCCGTATCGAATAGCTCTTCTTAAAATACGTCTTATGACATAGCCTGCACCATTGTTTGAAGGTAGTTGTCCGTCAGCTATAGCGAAAGAAACTGCACGAATGTGATCAGCAATGACACGAATAGCAATATCGGTTTTACTGTCAGATTGATTGTAGGTGTTATTGGTAATAGTTTCAATTTCTCTAATTAATGGTGTAAAAACATCAGTATCATAATTAGAAGTTACGCCTTGTAAAGCCATGCATAGACGCTCAAAACCCATGCCAGTATCAATGTGCTTATGAGATAAATCTTCTAAAGAACCATCAGCTTTTCTGTTGTATTGCATAAAAACAAGATTCCACACTTCAACTACCTGCGGGTGGTCTTTATTGACCAATTCTTTACCAGAAATTTTAGTTTTTTCTTCGTCTGTACGAATATCGATATGTATTTCAGAGCAGGGACCACAAGGTCCTTGAACACCCATTTCCCAGAAATTATCTTTTTTATTACCATTTATAATTTTATCCTCATCTATGTGAGTTTTCCAAAAATCATAAGCTTCTTGGTCAAAGGCTAAATTCTCTTTTTTATCACCTTCAAAAACGGTAACGTACAAGCTGTTCTTGTCAATTTTATAGACCTCAGTAAGTAATTCCCACGCCCAAGCAATAGCCTCTTTTTTAAAGTAATCACCAAAACTCCAATTACCTAGCATTTCAAACATGGTATGGTGGTAGGTGTCAATACCAACCTCTTCTAAGTCATTGTGTTTACCTGAGACTCTTAAACATTTTTGGGTGTCAGCTATACGTTTGTCTTTTATAGCTTTTTGCCCTAAAAAATACTCTTTAAACGGAACCATACCTGCATTATTAAACAGTAATGTTGGGTCGTTTTTTATAACCAAAGGAGCCGATGAGACTATTTTATGTTGCTTACTTTTAAAGAAATCTAAAAATTGTTGTCTGATTTTTTGAGATGTCATAAGGTGTTAATTAAAAACTAAAAAATTCAAGTGCTTTTATAGTTGCAAAACATTTTGTAAATTTGTTCACTTAGCTAAAAAATAATGCAAAAATCAGCATGTTTAAAGCTACAAAAATAGCATATTTTATATTATGGCGAAGGTAAAATATTATTATGATTCAGATACCTTATCCTATCGAAAAATTGAACTGAGAAAACGCGATAAGTTTAAACAGTTTTTAATGTTTTTTTTAGGAGCGATTTCATTTGGTTTAATTTTTATGTTTATTTCATTTCAGTTTATTGAATCTCCGAAAGAGAAAGCTCAAAAACGTGAATTAGAAAACATGACGTTGAGTTATGGTTTACTAAATAAGAAAATGAATCAAATTGAAAAAGTTTTAGAAGGGATTCAACATAGAGATAATGATATTTATAGACTTTATTTTGAAGCAAGCCCGATACCAGAAGAACAGCGTAAAGCTGGTTTTGGTGGAGTAAACAGATATAAGTCTTTAGAGGGTTTTGAAAATTCTGAAATGATTATTGATGTCACTAGAAATATGGATATTTTGTCAAAACAACTCTATATTCAATCAAAATCTTTAGATGAAATTATAAGTTTAGCAGAGGATAAAGAAAAATTATTAGCATCAATACCCGCTATACAGCCTATTAGAAATGAAGACTTAACTAGAATGGCTTCTGGTTACGGTTGGCGTTCAGACCCCTTTACAAAAGCAAGAAAAATGCATAAAGGTATGGACTTTACTGCACCTACAGGTACGCCAATTTATGCTTCAGGCAATGGTGTTATCTATAGGGCTGATAATAGAGCTTCTGGTTTTGGTAACCATATAGAAATTAAACATGGTTATGGTTATAAAACGATCTATGCACATTTAAATAAATATAATGTAAAGCAAGGTCAGAAAGTAAAACGAGGTGATTTGATTGGTTTTGTAGGAAATACAGGTCGGTCTTCTGGGCCGCATTTGCATTACGAAGTACATAAAAACGGTAAACCAATTAACCCTATTAATTTTTACTACGGAAACCTAACCCCTGACGAGTTTGAAGAAATGTTAAAAATTGCAACTCAAGAAGGACAATCATTCGATTAATGAATATAAATTTACCAGACAAACGATACTATAGAATTGGCGAAGTTGCCAAAGCATTTAATGTAAATGCATCTTTAATCCGTTTTTGGGATAAAGAGTTTGATGTTATTAAGCCTAAGAAGAATAATAAAGGCAATAGAATGTTCACTTCTGAAGATATTAAAAATCTTCAAATGATTTACCATTTGGTAAAAGAGAAAGGTTTTACTTTAGAAGGAGCAAGAAAAAAATTAAAATCAAATCCTGAAAAAATAAAGGATAATCACTCTATTATTTCTCGTTTAGAAGCAATAAAAGGTGAGCTTATTAAAATTAAAAATCAATTATAATCAAAATTAAATATAATTATGAAAAAATTCATTCCTTTAATTATTCTTGCTGTTATTGCTTTCGGAATTTACAATTGGGCTGTAGGATTCAATAATACTGCAGTAAAGTACGAAGCAGATGCTAAAACTTCTTGGTCTAATGTAGAAAGTGCTTATCAACGTAGAAATGATTTGATAGGTAATCTAGTGAAAACAGTTCAGGGTGCTGCTGATTTTGAAAAGAGCACATTAGAAGGGGTAATTAAGGCAAGAGCTGAAGCTACAAAAACCACAATTAATGCAGGTGATTTGACTCCAGAAAACATGGCTAAATTTCAACAAGCTCAAAGTGGATTGACAGGTGCCTTAAGTAAATTGATGGTCGTGGTAGAGCGTTACCCAGAATTAAAAGCCAATCAAAATTTTTTGGAATTACAAAGTCAACTAGAAGGTACTGAGAATAGAATTAATGTTGCTAGAAATAAATTCAATGAGAAAGTAAATATTTATGATATACATACCACTCAATTTCCTGGTAAATTATTAGCAGGTTTGTTTGGGTTTAAAGAGATGTCAAGGTATAAGGCTGATGCTGGTTCTGAAAATGCAGTAGATGTTGATTTTAAATTTGGAGATAAAAAAGAGTAATATAAAGCTTGCAGAGTGATACAGAGTTTTAAAACTTCGGTCTACAGGCTTCTAACAAATATATAATGTCAAAAGTAGAAGATTTTTTAACAGTTGAACAAGAACAAGAAATTGTTGATGCGATACGATTGGCAGAGAAAAATACTTCTGGTGAAATTAGAGTACATTTAGAGAAAAGCACTGAGAAAGATACTTTAGAAAGAGCTAAAGAAGTATTTTATTTTTTAAAAATGGATGCTACAAAAAAACATAATGGTATATTGTTTTATGTTGCCGTTGATGATAAAAAATTTTCTATTATAGGTGATAAAGGAATTAATGATTTAGTGCCAGATGATTTTTGGAATAGTATCAAAAAAAATATAATCAGTCAGTTTAAAAAAGGGAATTATACTGAAGGTTTAAAACAAGGTATTTTAGAATCTGGAATTAAATTAAAACAATATTTTCCTTATCAAAGCCATGATAAAAATGAGTTGCCCGACTCAATTTCATTAAGTTAATTATTTTCAAACCCAATTTATTAATTGCCTACTTAAAAGAATTAGTAGGTTTATAAGAATTTTTATAATGTCAATATTTTACAAGCTATCTATAAAAGAGATTCAAAAAGAAACTGAAAATTCAGTTTCTATTATTTTTAATATTCCGATAGAATTACAAGAAAAATTTAGTTTTATACCAGGTCAGTACATAACTATTAAAAAGGAATTAAATGGTGAAGAAGTAAGACGAGCTTATTCTATTTGTTCTTCATTAAATAGCGGTGAAATTAAAATTGGTGTAAAAGCTGTTGAGAAGGGTTTATTTTCTGTATTTGCGACAACTGCTTTAAAAACAGGAGACGTTTTAGAAGTTTCAGCCCCAGAAGGTCGGTTTAATTTAAACCCAAATAAAGATCAACAAAAAACATATTTGGCTTTTGTGGCTGGCAGTGGTATAACTCCAGTTTTGTCAATGGTAAAGTCAGTGTTAGAGACAGAGACTAATAGTAAATTTGTATTGGTTTATGGAAATAAGTCAGCAAACACGACCATGTTTAAAAATGAAATAGATAATTTACAAGCTGCCTATCCAAATCAACTCTATGTTCAATATGTGTTTAGTCAATATCAAGAAGATGGTACACTTTTTGGAAGAATAGATGTATCTGTCCTTAATTTTATTTTAACCAATAGGTTTAAAGAATTGAGTTTTGATGAATTTTTTCTTTGTGGGCCAGAGACCATGATAAATACTATTCAAGCAAACTTGTTAGAAAAAGGGTTTTCTAAAGAGGATATTCATTTTGAATTATTTTCTACTAAAGTAGAAACGGAGGAAGTAAGTAAAACTACTAGTTTGGGTGGTGAAGCAATGGTTACGGTTATTTTAGATGATGAGGAAGAAACTTTTGTAATGGATAAAGAAAAGACAATTTTAGAAGTAGCTTTAACAAACGGTTTAGATGCTCCTTATTCTTGTCAAGGCGGTATTTGTAATACTTGTTTGGCACAAGTAAAAGAAGGGCATGCTGTAATGAGTAAAAATTCGATTTTAACAGAAGCTGAAATAAAAGATGGATTGATTTTAACTTGTCAGGCACATCCGACATCCGATAAAATCACAATTGATTTTGATGATGTGTAACAGTAAACAAATGTATTATAAAACTAATTTGGTAGCGTTATATGAATGATATTTTAAATGCAATACCTATAGGTTTTGGGCTTGCCTTTATGATTGGCCCAGTGTTCTTTGTACTGTTAGAAACTAGTGCTACAAAAGGATTTAGAGCTGCTCTGGTTTTTGATTTTGGAGTGATTATAGCAGATATTATTTTTATTTCTTTTGCTTATTATGGTAGTCGTACTATGCTAGAGAAAATAAAAGATGATCCGAGACTATTTTTGTTGGGTGGTGGTATTTTATTTATTTATGGGTTGTTAACTTTTTTTAAGAGTAGAAAACCAGTAATAACTGATGCCGATTTGGTTGTTGTTGAGAAGCATAATTATATAGGGTTGTTTTTTAAAGGCTTTTTCTTAAATTTTATCAATATAGGTGTGCTCGCTTTTTGGCTGGGTATGATTGTAGTTGTCAGTCCAAATTTAGAAATGGATCATTCACGTATTCTTACTTATTTTAGCACAGTATTACTATCCTATTTTATAACTGATTTGATAAAAATTGTTTTGGCAAAACAATTAAAAAATAAGTTGACACCCACTGTTATCTGGAAAATTAAAAGAGGTATGGGTATTACCTTAATGGTGTTCGGAATGTTTTTAGCAGCTCAAGGCTTTGTGTCTAAAGAAACCAAACAAAAAATTGATACTGCCATTGAGAATAAAATGAAGGAATCTTAAACTCCTGTACTTCCAAAACCACCAGTTCCACGTTTGGTTTCATCTAAGATAGTTACTTCTTGCCAAGCAGCTTGTGTATATTGAGCAATAATCATTTGAGCAATTCTTTCACCGTCATTAATAACAAAATCTTCGTTAGAAAGATTGACCAAAATTACACCTATTTCACCTCTGTAATCAGCATCAATAGTTCCAGGAGCATTAAGTACAGTAATTCCTTTTTTTGCTGCCAATCCGCTTCGGGGTCTTACTTGTGCTTCATAACCTATGGGTAATGCTATAAAAAGACCAGTTTTAACAATAGTTCTGTCTAATGGTTTTAAGGTGATAGCACTCTCTAAATTCGCTCTTAAATCCATTCCCGCTGAAGCGGAAGTTTCATAACTAGGTAGTTCATGTTTTGATTTGTTGATGATTTTTACAGTCATTTTTTTAAAATGGTTTTTAATTCATTTCTTTCATTGAATAGGATGAATGAAATGTAGGCTACAATAAATAGTGTTGAGATATAATAATTTTTTTCAAATTGATAAAAGGATAATACAGACAACCCAAATGATACTAGGATGTATAAGGAAACTTTACTGATGTTATAGGGTACTTTATAATGCTTCTGACCGTAAAAATAGGATATCAAAGTCATGCCACTGTAAGCAATTAGTGTTGCCCATGCAGAAGCCATAAATCCGATTTTAGGAATAAAAATAAGATTA
>JAMONB010000138.1 GCA_027066745.1 Flavobacteriaceae bacterium | reverse complement strand
TTATCCTCAAAAGAAGGGTACATCAGACAAGTGATAGGCTTTAGTTCTGATTTGGATGAGCTTTCAGAAAAGTTATTTGCATTAAAAACGAATGGAGGTAATGAGTTTTGTGGAGAGGTTATATTAACTTCTTTAAAGCAATTAGATTGGGGAGAGAATAAAAATAATTTAAAACTCCTTTTTATTGCAGGAAACGAACCTTTTACACAAGGAAAAATTGATTATAAAGATGCAGCTACGCAAGCCAATGAGCAAGGAGTTACTATCAATACTATTTTTTGCGGTAATTATGAAAACGGAATTTCAGGAAAATGGCAAGATGGTGCTAGATTGACAAAAGGAGATTATATGACGATTGATCACAATGAAAAAATTATTCATATCGCTTCACCTTATGATGGTATTATAATTAAGCTGAATAAAGAGTTAAATGACACCTATATTTTTTATGGAAGTAGAGGGAGAAATAAAATGAAATTACAAGCTATTCAAGATTCTAATGCCAATGAATTGGATGAAGTGGTAGAAGTAAAAAGAGCTGTAAGTAAAAGTTCTAGAATTTATAAAAACACATCATGGGATTTGGTCGATGCTGAAAAAGAAGAAGGCTTTAGCTATAGTAAAATTGATAAAAACACATTGCCAATCGCATTACAAGAAAAGTCACCTGTAGAATTGAAAGAATATGTGACTGAGCAAAGTAAAAGAAGGAAAGAAATTCAAGAAAAAATAAACGCCTTGAATGTGAAAAGAAATAAGTTTGTAGCAAAAAAAACAAAAGAGAACACTAAAGGCTTAGAGAATGTGTTGTTAAAAGCGATTAAGAGACAAGCTAAAACAAAGAATTATGTTTGGTAAAAGAGGAATGAAAATAGCAATAGTAACTGTAGTCTTTTTAGGAGTATTATCCTCTTGTGACAAGTTAAAAAAAGAGGTAAATACCGTTGGACGTCTAGATCTTGAAACAACCAATGTAAAAGACAAGCCTAATGATAAAAAAGGACTAAAATTGATTGCCGATTTACCCATAAAAATTGACAGTAGCTCAAATTTTATTGTTTTTCATATCAATACATTGGGAGAAAGCGATTCAAGTGATAAAATGAGTTATACTTCAAGGAAAGAATATCATCATAGTTACCTGAAGAATTTAATTTTTCAAAATATACAAACAGATATGAGAAATGTACTAACTACTGATAAAATTGAAATTGTTTCTTACGAACAATTGTATGTGGAAAAAAATAAACCTGAAAATGTTATTCTTTATCAGGTAATTGATAACTTTTCTGAGGATAAAGACGCTTTAACTTTAACAGGCTTGTATTTAAGTACTGAAGGAGGTGAAAATTTCACTAAAATATCTGAGAAGGGACATCATTTAACTAATTGGGAATATTACCCAGAATTAAAGAAAGTGTTTTTTAAAACAATAGAAGATAGTGATAGAAATAATGCCTTAGACAATTTAGATACTCATCATATCTATTCAGTTTCTATTCAAGATTTTAAGGCAAAAGAACTTTTAAAAGAAGAGTTTAAAATGTTAAGTGATTAAATCTATTTGTATACTTTTGTATTAAATAAGACAATCATGTTAAAGATTAATATAGAGAACACGAATACACCTAAAATTATAAAGTTTGTTGCTAATGAAATTTTAACAGAAGGCAGTTTTGAATATAATAATATAGAAGAGGTTGACAATTCAACTTTAATTCAACAGTTGTTTCATTTGCCTTTTGTGAAAAAGGTCTTTGTAACAGCAAATTTTATAGCCATAGAGCGTTTTAATATTGTTGAATGGGCTGATGTACAAGATGAATTGAAAGTTGTTATAGAAAATTATTTAAATACCAACGGTGGGTTGTTTACACAACTTGAACAAAAAAAAGTGAATATTGAGGTGTATGGTGAAAGTACACCTAACCCTTCAGTAATGAAGTTTGTAACCAATAAGTTGTTGACTTCTCAAAATATTGAAGTGACTTCAGTAGAAGAAGCTGAAGAGGTGCCAATGGCTAAAGGGCTGTTTGATTTATCTTTTGTTAAAGAAGTGTTTATTTCTGAGAATTATGTGTCCATTACAAAAGTAGAAGCCATTGAGTGGTTTGAAATCACTACTGATTTACGTAATTTTCTAAGAGATTATATTAAATCTTCTAAGCCTATTGTCACTGAAAATTTTACACCTAAAGTAAATACAGTTAGTGAGATTGAATCCGTTTTAGTAGAAAATTTAGACGATATTTCTAAAGAAATTGTAGCTATTTTAGATGAGTATATCAAACCTGCAGTTACTTCAGATGGTGGTAATATTATGTTCCAATCTTATGATGCAACTAGTAAAGTGGTAAATGTAGTTTTACAAGGAGCTTGTAGCGGCTGTCCCTCGTCAACGATTACACTAAAAAATGGAATTGAAGCAACATTGAAACAGTTATTACCTAATAAAATAGAAGAAGTTGTTGCAATTAACGGGTAATTTTTTAGGCAAAATTATGTATATTTACATATTGTAATTCACAAATTATTAATCTTAAAACATAAAATTATGGCAGTAATGAAAGTTATTGAAGTGATGGCTAGTTCTGATAAAAGTTGGGAAGAAGCTACACGTAGAGCAGTTAAGCATGCTGGGAAAAGTATAAAGCACATCAAATCTGCATTTGTACAATCTCAAAGTGTTGTTGTAAATGGAGATGATGTTGCAGAGTTTAGAGTAAATGTAAAAATTACTTTTGAAGTAAAATAGAAAATTACCCTAATACAAAAAAAGCGTTTTGAATACTATATTCAAAACGTTTTTTTTATTTGTAGATGTGTTGGTTTTTTTTAATAATTGCTAAATAACTGATGTCTAGTAAG